>DRLG01000018.1 GCA_011053135.1 Chromatiales bacterium | reverse complement strand
TCAACCATTTCAGCTTTATGCGCTAACCATTTTATCAGAATATTTTCCAGAGCCTCCTGGTTGACAGGTTTTGATATGTAGTCATCCATCCCGGCATCAAGGCACTTTTCCCGGTCAGATTTCATTGCGTTGGCAGTGAAGGCGATGATAGGCGTGCGTTGATGCTCAGGGTCAGCGGCTTGAAACCTTCGGATCGCGGTGGTGGCCTCAAAGCCATCCATCTCTGGCATCAGGCAGTCCATAAAGATCAGGTCAAAGTCACGGATCTTGGCTAGTGCGAGCGCTTCAAGTCCGTTGCCTGCCGGGGTGACGGTGCAGTGGTAGCCTTCCAGCATTTCTGTAGCAACATCTATATTGACAGGGTTATCTTCTACGAGCAGTATCTGGGTGTTATTAAATTCAGGCTTTTTACGTGAGCCGGTTCTCGCTGCTTTTAATGTGTGCCGTGTGAGCAACGGGATCTCGCGGTTATGTAACTTAGCGTCCCGTATCAATGAAAGGATCTGCGGGATCTCAGATGGATAGGTGGGCTTGGTTAGGTAGCCATCAACCCCCAGTGATTTCAGTCGCACACCATCGCCCTTTCCTGGGTGAGATGTTACAAATAAGAGAGTGCCATCTGCGAGTAGTTTACGCTGCATAATCTCTGCGGCGAGCGCTTCACCAGCTGTTTCTGGAATATGGGAATCGATGATCGCAATATTAAACGGGTCTTCCTCCCTGACGGCCCGCTGAAGCAGGTCAATGGCCTCTTTAGCGGAGCTGGCACTACTGACCTCTCGCAGCCTGAGGGGGAATAGCTGCTCTTTAAAGATGGTGCGAGCAGCCTCACTACTGTCAACGATCAGGGTTTTAAGTGCGCTAAGGTCGTGATGATTGATGCAGGTTTCCTGCTCTTTTAGTGGCTCTGGTGATATCTGTAGCTTTATCGTGAAGGTGAAAGTGGAGCCCTTCCCTTTCTGGCTTTCGACGGTAATGTCGCCCCGCATCATCGTGCAGAGCTGCTGGCAGATCGCAAGGCCCAATCCTGTGCCACCATATTTACGTGTGGTTGAGCTATCTTCCTGGTCGAACTTATTAAAGATATGTGACAGTTTGTCCTGCGCGATACCGATACCGGAATCTGCTACTGAAATTCTGAACTCTGCCAGCTCTGTTGTTTGTGGTGTATTGGTAATGATCGACTCAATGGTGAGCAAAATATCTCCCTGCTGGGTAAATTTAACGGCATTACTGAGCAGGTTTAATAAAATCTGGCGGACACGGCCGGGGTCCCCAATCACAAATCGTTCTGTATTGGGTCTGTAGCGCAGCAGCATTTCAATCCCTTTTTCCCTGCATTTTAGTGCCATCAGTTCTGAAACATCCTCAACGAGCGATTGCAGATCGAAAGGGACCTCTTCAAGTTCCAGTTTTCCCGCCTCAATCTTGGAGAAATCGAGTATGTCGTTGATGATGGTGAGCAAGGCGTCGGCAGAGTTCATGGTGGCCCTGGCGTAGCTGCGCTGTTTGGGGCTAAGGTCTGTCTCCAGGAGTAGCCCAGACATGCCGATAATGCCGTTCATTGGGGTTCTTATTTCATGACTCATATTGGCGAGAAATTCAGATTTCTGCAGGGTTGCCGCCTCAGCATTCTCTTTTGCTTCAACCAGCTCCTGTTCGGCCTTTTTTCGTTTTGTGATATCAGTGCGGATCGCAATATAACTTTCGGGCTCATCGTCATCGTCCATAAAGGGGACGATGGTGGTATCAACCCAATAGAGACGGCCATCTTTGGCTCTGTTACAGATCTCACCATTCCACACTTTTCCTGCTGAAATCGTCTCATACATCTTCTTGAAAAAATCGCTGTCGTGATAGCCTGAATTGAGCAGGCGATGGTTCTGGCCGAGTAGCTCCTGTCTGCTATAACCAGTAATCTCTGTAAATTTGTCGTTAGCAAAGTTAATGGTGCCAGTGACATCGGTAATGGCGACAATGGCGTGTTGATCAAGCGCGAATTTCTGCTCTTCAAGGTCGATAAGTGCCTCCTGGATCTCAAGGCTACTCTGTTCCATTACTAGCTCCTGCTCCAGGCGAGCGGCATTCATGTGGTTTAGCGCATCTGCCAGAACGCCTATCTCATTATTTGCATCGACCTTGACCGGTTGGGATATCTCTCCGCTGGCGATTAATTTACTGGCATCGACCAGCTGCGTGATGGGGCGGGTGATGCGCCTTGCCTGAAAGATTGCCAGCACCGTAACGATGATGCTGGTGAGGAGGAAAATCATGAGTATGATCTGTTTTAATTTTTGTGCTGGCGCGAACGCCTCATCGAAATTAATTTCACTGATGAGGGCCCAGTTGATCTCGCCGATGCTCACATTCTGGTGAATACCGACGACCTCTTTTCCCGACGGGCCGGGATAGTTAAAGACTATCTCATGTTCGTTATCTCTGTTGATGCTCGTATCGCCATGTTCCTGTTGCCAGAGTCTGGTCTGTTCTGAGTCTATTTTGAGGCGCAGTATCTCATCCTGATTATTACGCTCGAGTGGTGTTCGTAGTCGCCCATCCTGGCCCACCAGGTAGTGGGTAAGTGAGTTATCTATATGGTTGTTATTGACCAGATAGTGAATACGATCCAGCTGGAGCTGAATCGCAAATACCCCGATCTTGCGGCCCATCACATCAAATATCGGGGTGGTGATAAACCCTGCCAGCTTACCGTCGGGGGCGTGGTGTTCCAGGTCTGAAAATAATGTTTGACTGCTCTCAAGCGAACGTCTGGCCGTTGAGGCGAAGCGAGTTGAGGCGTAACGATCACTAAACAGGTTGATGCCAAGGTCGTTCTCTCTGGCAACAGTAAAGAGGATGTTGCCACTGTTATCGATTAAGAACAGGTTATAAATATAGTCGTACTGGCGTGAAAAGAGCACCAGATCCTGCTGGTATTTATCAGCCAGCGAACGCCAGGCAGCGCTTCTGGTAAATGTTTTCAGCGTTTCGTTGCTGGCCTTAAAACTATTCTGCAGAGCGATGAGGAGTTCAGGGGTTTGCTGATCTCCTGCCTGGGTTCGGATATCCATAAAGCGGTAATCGAACCAGGTTTTGATAAAGCGGGCGTTGCTGTGTGCATCTTGAGCCAGCTCTTGTGAGACAGTCTCATGCAGGCTATTGATCGCCTGGCGATAGCCAATCCAGGCCGTCAATGACATCGGGATAAGTGATAACAGCAAAAACCATAATAGTAAATTGCGGGCTAGAGAGCCGCGGGGCTTTTCGCTAGCGACACTATTTTTCACGGAGCTGTTCACTGGTCGCGGGTTTCCATATTGCTCAGCTCTGGCTCATCGTCGAGCCCCTTTAATAAGGGCCGTAACAGCCACAACGCTATCCATGCCTGTTGCTGGGGGGGATTGATTGCGCGACTGCTTTGCATGACCCATTCCTTTTGTCACTGTGTGTGGCCTCCATTGCCTCTACTATCACGCTAACGATCTGCTGCGGTGCGTGTGATATCGCGCACCATGCACTTTTCCAGCTTAAGGAATCGTTGCGTTAAGTGATCACTTCGTCGCTTCACTCTCCGTAATGACAGTTAATCAGCGGTTCCTTAATTGAATAACAGCGTTATTGAATAAAAGCGTTATGCGCAGATCGTATATCGGTAATTTTTCCATTTTACTTAATCTGGATTCGCTCTGCTGCCAATCATCTCCTCTATCTGCTCATTATGGCTGGTATTGGTGTGAATATGGCCGTTACTATGGTGTAGGCGGCGACGGCGGCTTTGAGTCAGCTCCTGTTGTCGCTGATAGCGATCTTTTGTTGACCGTTCGAGTGAGGGGTGTGGGCAGATGGTGCTGAAGAGGAGCATGGATGTGAAAGATGTAGCGGATAAACCCCGCCGTATTCGGCTCGATGAGATGAGTGAGCAGTTGTTGGCTGACGGCCTGATCGATAAGGGGCAGCACGAGATGCTGATGCTGAAGGCGCGTTTTCGCGATAAGGGTGATCAACACCCGTTTGCGATTATCGAAAGCCATGAGCTGGTAACGGCGACCGCGCCACCGCAGTCGTTGAATCAGGACTTCCTTAGCCAGTGGCTGGCTGAGAAGCTCGCGCTGCCCTATCGTCGCATTGATCCACTGAAGGTGGATGTGGCTTCTGTTGCCGCTGCTGTCTCATATAGCTACGCCGAACGAAACAGGCTGCTGCCGATTGAAATGGGGGTGGGGTATGTGGTGATCACCACGGCGGAGCCTTATCAGACGGCGTGGATAAAAGAGCTTGAGCATGTGCTGAATAAAGAGGTGCGGCTTGAGATTACCAGTCCGGCCGACATCGAACGTTTTCGTGTTGAGTTTTATGCCATCTCTAAATCAGTGGTAGGCGCGAACGATGATAAGCAGGGGAGCTTGCCGAGTGAAATCAATAACCTTGAGCAGATGCTGGAGCTGGGTAAGGCGGGTAGCCTCGATGCCAATGATCAGCACGTGGTTAATATTGTCGACTGGTTATTACAGTACGCCTTTGATCAGCGCGCCAGCGATATCCATTTAGAGCCGCGTCGCGAGCAGGGCAATATCCGTTTCCGAATCGATGGTATGTTGCATCAGGTCTATCAACTGCCGGCACAGGTGATGGCGGCGGTAGTGAGCCGGATTAAAATTCTCGGGCGGATGGATCTGGCAGAGAAGCGTCGCCCACTCGACGGCCGCCTCAAGACCAGAGCGCCCAACGGCAGTGAGGTGGAGCTGCGCCTCTCAACCATGCCGACCGCCTTTGGTGAGAAGATGGTGATGCGTATCTTCGATCCCGACATTCTGGTGAAGAACTTTTCTGACCTCGGCTTTGGCAACGCGGAGTCTCTGCAGTGGCAGGCGATGATCGAAAAACCACATGGGATCATTCTGGTGACCGGGCCGACCGGCTCCGGTAAGACCACAACCCTCTATTCCACCCTGAAACATCTCGCTCGGCCCGAGCTTAATATCTGCACCATTGAAGATCCAATCGAGATGGTGGTGCCCGATTTTAATCAGCTGCAGGTGCAGCACAACATTGATCTCACCTTTGCCGACGGGGTTCGGGCGCTGCTGCGGCAGGACCCGGACATCATTATGGTGGGTGAGATACGTGATCGTGAGACGGCCGAAGTGGCGATACAGGCGGCGCTTACCGGTCACCTGGTGATCTCGACGCTACACACCAATGATGCGGTGCTGGCGATCACGCGGCTGCTGGAGATTGGTGTACCGCAGTATATGATCGGCGCATCGGTGATTGGAGTGGTGGCGCAGCGGCTGGTACGTACCCTCTGTCCGCACTGCAAACAGCCTGTCACCCCCGATGCAGCGTTATGGCAGGCGTTGAGTCAGCCGTGGAAGAGCGCGATACCGGAGAAGATCATGGCATCCAGCGGCTGCCTCGAGTGTCGTCAAACCGGTTATGCCGGGCGCGTAGGGATCTATGAGATGATGACGCTTTCGAGTAGCCTGCGAGAGCTGTTGCGCCATCAGAAAGTTGATATTGCACAGGTGCGGCAGCAGGCTCAAAAGGAGGGGATGCGTCCGTTACGAATCAGCGGCCTGCAGAAAGTGGCGAAGGGGATGACATCACTGGATGAGGTCTTTCGTGTGGCACCACCGCAGAGCGAGGAGTGACCGGCTGCGGCTTAACAGGCCGCTGTAAAGGTCTCGCTATCTGAGCCGCTCATTGAATTCACATACCATCTTCGATAGTTTCTGCAGGTCTTGATCGAGCTGTTTTTCTCGCTGCTGTATCTGTTGGGAAAAGTTGGCAAAGGTCTCAAGCAGTCTGGTTTTTTCATCTTGCAGGGTGTCGCCAAAACGTGCACGGTACTGTTGCTGAAGCGTTTCGATCATCGCTGAAAACTGCGCCTGACTGAGTTCTGACTGGTTAATGGTCTCCAGCAGTGCCTGTTCGATATCCAGCGGTGATTTTTTGAACAGCCTTTCATGGCGGGTCACAATCTGCTGAATGATGCTGGCGGCTTCTGCCTCCTCAATATCGGACATCAGACGGGTGATGTCTGATGCGATACCCGTTGAGAGTGTCGTCTGCGGCGCGCTCTTCTGCTCAGCCCTTTCAGTGGAAAGATTGAACGCGGCGCTTCCAAAACGTTCAATTCCTGCGTCGATGAGCGGCTGGAGCAGCTGTTTCGCCTCGGCCTCGCTGGTCTCCGGGTATTGCAGGTAAGAGAGGATCGCGACGGAAAGGTAGTCGCCGGAGAGGCCGCTCTGTTTCACTGCCGGGCCAGTTGAGCTAGTTGAGCCAGTTGAGCTGGTGGTACTGGTGGTATCCTCGGTTTGCTGGCGTTTGCTGTGCCAGTATTTGCTAAATTGATGTGGCTTTTTACTCGCTGCCAGTTTGCTATCGATACGCTCTGCGAGTGTTCGAATGTCACGACTGGCAGGGCTATGCGGTTGTGCCACAATGATCGGAGTTTGCAGGCAGATCGCGCTACTAATGGTTGGGTCTTCAGTAATATTTCCCATATAGCCGATGCGTGTCTGCAGGTATTTTTTTGCGGCGGCTGAGAAACGCCGGAACACCTCGCTCCCTTTTTGAGGCGAGGGGGTGCGGTTGACGATGGTATAGATCGGCTGTTTTAGCGCTTTGCGTTTCATCACCCGCATCAATGCAAAGGCGTCGGTCAGTGAGGTGGGTTCAGGCGAGATCACTAGCACGCAGTACTGGGCAGAGGCGAGGAACTCCAGCACCGTCTCTCCAATACCTGCCGCT
Organism: Chromatiales bacterium; assembly: GCA_011053135.1. GTDB lineage: Bacteria > Pseudomonadota > Gammaproteobacteria > SZUA-140 > SZUA-140 > SZUA-76. The sequence continues at coordinate 30,539 of DRLG01000018.1, read as the reverse complement.
GTATCGATGAGTAGATAGTCAAAGCGCGATTCCAGCTGTGTCAGCGCCTGCGACAGAAGCTGATGCTGTGCCTGATCGAGATCAACGCACGTGGTGATTCCGGATGCGGCGGGCACCACCTTAATGCCGCTGGGGCCGTCGAGCATGATCTCATCGATACTTTTTTCGCCGTTAAGCAGATGTTCGATGGTGTATTCAGGGTTGAGGTTTAGCAGAATGTTGATGTTGGCGAGGCCAGTGTCGGCATCCAGAATACAGACCTTTGCTCCCAGTTGTGCCAGTGCAATGCCGAGGTTTGTGGTGACACTGGTTTTGCCCACCCCCCCTTTGCCGCTGCTGATTGCAATGACACGGGTGGGGCGTGCATCCGGGAGTGGCGGGGCGGTGGTGGGCATGGTGGGTGCGGGTGCGTGTTTTAGCATAATTTGCGGTGTCGCAGCACTGTCATGAGGCAGCGTTGCTAGATCCCCTCCTGTTCTGGATTGTCCCATTCAGTATGATTAAGGGTAATGGTCTCGCGATAGTGCATCGTTTTAACGCTGTTTATAGCATCTTTTTCATGTGACTGCTTAGGTTGGTTCTCTAATGGCAGAATGGCTGTCTCCTTTTTCATCGGAAGCGGCTCTGCAATCTTGATAGTTTCAGAAGGGCCAGATGGCTGCTGCAGATCTGTATGGCGGCTCTGTGCGACCACGGGAGGTGGCGAGCCGATCGGTGCCATTCGCTGCGCGAGTGGTGTTAGCGGCTGGCCAAGGTGCTGTTCGTAGATTGAGGTAAAGACCATAATATTCTGGATGTAGTTGCGCGTTTCGCTAAACGGGATGGTTTCGGCCCAGATATCTGCATCGACCTGGCGGTTTTTGGGTATCCAGCGTTTGACTCTGGCCTCCCCTGCATTGTAGGCAGCGAGCGCCAGCACCGGGTTGTTATCAAAGCGTCTCAGTACTTTCCCCAGATGTTTCATGCCGAGCTTTAAGTTGGTTTCAACATCGATCAGCTGCATGCGACTTTTGAGGCGAATGCCGGTGCCGCGTGTCAGCTGTTTGGCCGTGCGCGGCATTAGCTGCATCAGCCCCATGGCCCCTGCACTGGAGCGCGCGTCCGAGGTGAAGGCGCTCTCCTGGCGGATGAGGGCAAAGGCGAGAGCCGTATCGATACTGTTTTCACGCGCTTTTACGGTTATTTTATCGCGATGAACAAGCGGGAAGCGGAGATCGAGGTCATCACGGTGGTCGGTACGCGCAACAGTCATAATGGCGCGGTCGTACCAGCCCCAGCGGTGGGCCAGTCTACCGGCCTGGTGAAGTTGTTCGTCAACCATGTAGCGAGTCGCAAAAAACCATTCGCGCCGGGCCTCGACGGCGCGCCCAAGTGCAAATAGCTCCTGTGCCCTCAGGATGCCGGGGTGCTGTTCAATGTTGGTTGTGAGTAGCTCGTTCTGTTGCAGTGGTGCGTGCCGAAAATGGTAAGGGCGCTGGAGTTTATCTGCGGCAAGAAAGCTGTAATAGCCCCGTTTCATGGCGAGTTCTGTATAGATCGCTTCGGCCTGAAGCGGCTGATCGAGCGCGGCCAGCACGCGCGCACGCCAGTATTGCCAGCGCGGAGTCTGCTGCTCTTCATCATTGAGCTGGTAGAGCCAGGCAAGTGCCGCATCCCAGTTTTGCTGGTTGAGCGCAGTGCGCACGCGCCATTCACGCAGGGATTGATCGGCCGGTCTCTCTTCGAGTACGGCAAGCCAGCTCAGTGCCTCTGGCCTGTTACGCAGTGCCATCGCCATCGCAATTGCACGTTCGACAGTGATCACTTCATCATCGCTGAAATCGTAACGGGCCTTGATCTTTGTCTGCCACACATCGGCTGCCTTGATGGGCTCTTTGCGTGCCATCCGTTTCAGGCCGTGAACGAGGATGGTATTTCGTATCGGATGTGCATTGGCAAACCATTTCTGTGAAAGAATACGTGATGGTTTGCGATGAACCTGGATCCATCTATTGGCCCAGACGCGCTCTTTCCTGGAGAGAAAGCGGGTCAGGTAGCGGCTCAGGGTGAGTTTGTGTTTTCCCATCGCCAGCTGAATGCGCTGCCAGGCAAGCTCATCATCGATAAATCCCGCCTTATGCCACGCCGTAAAGAGCGGATCACAGGCGCGTGGTTGTGAATGGCCGACGAGCCACAGCTGCTCCAGGCCATCAAAGGCGGCCGTCTGATCGCCGGTGTTGAGCAGTGCGCGGCGATAATAACACTGGAGTGTGATATTGCTGCTGGGCCTGTAATGCTGCTTAACGGCTTTCCAGCGCCCTTTTTGTGCGAGCTGTTTGATCCAGCGAAAATGGAGTTTGCTGCTCAGTGGGCTGTCATCATGATAGGTGTCGATGAATGTTGCGATTTCATCGTCGGGTCTTTTATGCAGACGAGTCCGCAGGTATTCATAACGCAGGTAGGGGTAGAGGGGGTATGTTTTGAGCTGCTGACTAAGCTGTTTGAACTGCGTGATCGAACCGCGCTTTAGCGCCTGCTCCGCCGCCATGAAGTTGTCACGCTGCTGTTTTATTATTGACGCGGCCTCATGCCCAGGTTCAAGTGACTCCTCCGCCCAACTGACTGATGTAATAGATAAAGTGAGGCATGCAGCGATGCTGGAGAGGTAAAAATTTCGGATAATTCGAGGCATAAGACTGATTATGAAAGTTTCATGCCAGTTATGCCGGGCGGGTGGTAATTAAAACAGCGATAAACAGAGAGGGAGAGATACGATGGGCGACACGACAGCGTCGCCCATCGGTTGGCAGTAACTAAGAGGCCATATCCTTGAGCGCTTTAAGAGGCTGTACCTTCACGACATTACGTGCAGGTTTGGCTTTGAATACCATCTCTTCTCCGGTAAAAGGGTTGGTTCCCTTGCGTGCGCGAGTCGCAGGTTTACGGTTCACTTTTACTTTCAGAATACCCGGCAGGGTGAAGACCTGAGCAGAACCTTTTTTGATATGTCCTTCGATCACTACTTTGAGTTCATCGAATACAGAAGCTATCTCTTTTTTTGTTAGCCCTGTCTTTTCAGAGAGGTGGCCAAAAAGTGCTGTACGAGTGTACGGTTCCTTGATCGCTTTTACGCGAGGCTTCTTGGTAGCAACCGCTTTTTTGGTTGATGCCTTTTTCTTTGCAGCAGCTTTTTTCTTAGTGACCATGTTTGCTTGTCTCCTCTGTTTATATAAGGGTTGCCGATAGGCTATGCAGTTAAACGAGATCCATGTGTGTCGCAGAATAGCAACGTGTTTGCTAAAGCGCAACGGTTAGTTGATTTGTGATTCGAAGTAAGATTAAGACTATTAATCTCGAATAATTCATTCATCGATAGTGAAATAGATAATCGATAAAATAAGCCTGCTACTGTATCGGTAGCAGCACTCTATTCTGGATGTGCGGCTGTGGTAGCTATCTTACTGCTAGCGGCGGGTTATTATCTGCCTGTATTGGCTGAGGTAAAGTAGTGCTGAGGGAGATGATTGCGGTATTATTTAAGCAGCAGAAAAAATACCAGCGATGGTTAGTCAGAGGATCAATATTGCAGCAGGGTGTCACAAATGAACGGTAGCGAACAGCGGGTCAGGTTTGCGATTAGCATCTCTGCCGACGACTATCTTGCGTACTACAAGGGGCAGGCGAGACAGGTTATTGTTGATGCGGAAGATGGTCGGCGCATACAGTTTCCTGCGAGCTGTCTTCAGCCTTTTATTATGCATGATGGCATCAATGGTATTTTTGTATTGCGTTTCGATGCCAATAATAAGCTGGTCGGACTGGAGAAAACAGGCGAGTTACCATAGCTTATGGACGAAATGAGAAAACTGCTTGAAGTGATGGAGCAGTTGCGCCATCCCGGAACAGGCTGTCCGTGGGATCTCGCGCAGGATTACGCCTCGATTGCACCATGCACTATTGAAGAGGCGTATGAAGTTGTCGATGCGATTGAGCGTGGTGACATGGATGACCTGTGTGATGAGCTGGGTGACCTGCTATTTCAGGTGGTTTTTTATGCGCAAATGGCAAAAGAGGAGGGGCGTTTTGATTTTGCACAGGTCACTGAACAGATCGCTGAGAAATTAATTCGTCGCCACCCTCATCTGTTTAGCGACTCACCTGAGGGGGAAAACCGGGCAGCCGATCATCGAGCAACCTGGGAGCAGATTAAAGCCGAAGAACGCCGTAAAAAAGGGGTGGCCACTCAGCACGCGGGTGCGTTGCATGGCGTTGCGAGTGCGTTGCCGGCAATGACTCGCGCGGTAAAATTACAGAAACGGGCAGCAGCTGTTGGCTTTGACTGGCCAGCGATTGAAGAGGTGCTGGATAAGGTTCAGGAAGAGCTGGATGAGGTGCGGGAGGTGCTGGAGCAGAATCAGGGCGCGCAGCGTATGGAGCATGAGATTGGGGATCTGCTGCAGTCGGTGACCAATCTTTCACGCCATGCCGGCATCGACCCTGAAACGGCACTGCGTGCAGCCAATCGTCGTTTTGAGCGACGTTTCGCTTCCATCGAGGCGCAGTGTATTGCGCAAGGGGTGACGCCAGCGACTGCAGGGCTCGATGCGCTGGAGGCGATGTGGCTTCAGGCTAAACGGGCTGAGTAGAGGGGTTGGGTTTGCCTGGTCTATGGCGCTGAGTCTGTCGGACTGGCACAGGTTTTCGCCATTTTTTTGTAACACGTCACTTTTTATGGCGCTGGTCTGACAGAGGCGGCTGCACCTCTTTTGATCTATTTTCGCTGTAAATACAGTTTATTATCATCTCCTGCAAAGTGCTTCCTGTATAGCTATTGATATTGGCATGATCGATGCTCATAACAACATTAAGGTGATGGCATATTGAGCCGCTAACAGTAGTGAAGGATCTCGAAATGGCCATTTCTGAAAGGATGTTGAAAGGCCTGGCAAGGATGTAAACCAGAACATTGGAGGATACGCAAATGATGGGCATGATGATAGAAGCAGTACTGGTGGCTTTCACACTAGGCGGTGTTATAGGTGCAGCAGTTGCGGTTCATTTGAAATCGTCGTCTGACACCAGTAAACAGTGGTCAGAAGATGTGGCGCCAGAAGATGAGTCGCTTGTTTATGTTAAAGAGGAACAGAACCGTTCAGGACGCCGTTAATACGGTCTACTTGCCGGTGGTGAAAGTTGTCGTTCTACAGCTCAATGTAGCTGATAGGTGTTGCTAGTAACTAAATTTCAGAGCAGTATTTGGTTGTTTGTAGCGCACCCCGTCAATGCATTCAGGTGGGCTATAGGGGGGCGGTTTTCGCTATGTAAAATTCAGGGTTGCATTTAAAAGCAGCTCGCCATTCCTGATCGCACCACCCTGGTGTTGGTAATACCTTCCTGTTGTTCAGTTCTAATTGATTTTAAAGCGCTTAGCCGCTCATTCTGTGCTCAAATGCGAGCCTGCCGTCTACCTCTGTGACTGGAAATTCTGTTGAAAAAGTAGTAAGTTGTGCGGTTCTTTCTTAAGAGCTTCCGGGTTTGAAATAGCACAACGATGGCGCATAAATTATACATTAAGACCTTTGGCTGTCAGATGAACGAGTATGACTCGGCCAAAATGGCGGAGGTGCTCGCGGCATCTCACGGCGTACAGCGGGTTGATTCGGCTGAAGAGGCGGATATTCTGCTACTCAACACCTGTTCGATTCGCGAAAAAGCGCAGGAGAAAGTATTTCACCAGCTGGGTCGCTGGCGCGAGATGAAAGCGCAGCGGCCCAATACCGTGATCGGTGTCGGTGGCTGTGTCGCGAGTCAGGAGGGTGATGCGATTCGAGCGCGCGCCCCTTTTGTCGATCTGGTCTTTGGTCCGCAGACATTTCATCGTCTGCCGCAGATGTTAAATGAGGTGGAGCAGCAGCGGCAGCCTGTGATCGATATCAGCTTTCCCGAGATTGAAAAGTTTGACTGCATGCCGGAACCGAAGGCTGACGGGCCGACAGCGTTTGTGTCGATCATGGAAGGGTGCAGTAAATACTGCACCTTCTGCGTGGTCCCTTACACGCGCGGCGAAGAGTTTAGCCGCCCGTTTGATGATCTCCTCAGTGAAATATCGTCGCTCGCCAGTCAGGGGGTGCGTGAGGTGAATCTACTGGGTCAGAACGTCAACGCCTACCGTTATGAGATGGAGGACGGTACCGAGGCCGATCTCGCATTACTGATCACCTATGTCGCCAGCATCGAAGGCATTGACCGCATTCGTTTTACCACCTCGCACCCGGTTGAGTTTAGTGACAGCCTGATCGAAGTCTATCGTGAAGTGCCTGAACTGGTTAGTCATCTCCATCTGCCGGTGCAGAGTGGCTCAGATCGTATTCTTGGGGCGATGAAGCGTGGCCACACCGTGCTGGAATATAAATCGAAGATTCGCCGCCTGCGCGAGGTGCGCCCCGATATCAGTCTGTCGTCTGACTTTATTATCGGTTTCCCCGGTGAGTCGGATGCCGATCATCGCGCCACTATGGAGCTGATTGAAGCGCTCGGTTTTGATCACTCCTTCAGCTTTATTTATAGCGCACGCCCCGGCACCCCGGCTGCGGCGCTGCCAGATGATGTTCCGCATGCCGTCAAGCAGCAGCGGCTTGCTGAGCTCCAGAGACGTATTATCGAGATGACCGCCGCGATCAGTGCATCGATGGTTGGCACGGAGCAGCGAGTGCTGGTCGAGCGTCTCTCGAAAAAAGACCCGGCACAGGTGGCAGGGCGTACCGAAAATAATCGTTGGGTCAATTTGACGGCAGATCCGTCGGTGATTGGTCAGTTTGTGACGGTACGCATCACCGAGGCGCTGCCGAATTCGCTGCGTGGCGAGCTGGTTTCACGGCTTGCCCCTAACAGTGGTCGCCACGTTGCATAGCGGTTTCCAGCACACTCTGTCACAGCCACTCGGTAGCGATCACAACGGCGGCGCTGTCGATGCCGTCTCTTCTCTTTTCTCATCAATGGTGTGAATTTAATCTTGAGCGATAATCAACAAACGAGTGAACTGCTGTTAGAGCCTGTCGATAACCAGCGTCTGGTCGAACTTTGTGGGCAGTTTGATGGCCACATCCGCCAGATTGAAGCGCATTTTGGTATACAAATTAGCAACCGTGGTAACGACTTCCGCCTGGTTGGCAACCCCGATGCGGTGATTGAAGCGAGCCGCCTACTGAAGACGCTCTATGCCGAAACCGATGGCGCAACATTAGCTCCGTCGCAGGTGCAGCTGGCGTTGCACTCCGCCCCTGCGCTCAAAGAGCTGGAGCAGCAGGTGGTTGAGAGTGTCCAGATACAGACCAGAAAGGGTGGCATCAAAGGGCGTGGCATCAATCAGGCGATGTATCTGCAGCGTATTCTGAGCCATGAGATCAACTTTGGCATCGGCCCCGCCGGTACTGGTAAAACCTACCTTGCAGTCGCCTGTGCGGTTGAGGCGCTGGAGAAGGAAGAGGTGAGACGCATTCTGCTGGTGCGCCCTGCGGTCGAGGCGGGGGAGCGGCTCGGTTTTCTGCCAGGCGATCTGGCGCAGAAGATCGACCCCTACCTGCGCCCACTCTACGATGCGCTGTATGAGATGCTCGGCTTTGAGCGTGTAGCTAAACTGATCGAACAGAATGTGATTGAGGTTGCGCCGCTCGCCTATATGCGCGGGCGTACCCTGAATGAGTCTTTTATCATTCTCGACGAGGCGCAGAATACCACCGTTGAACAGATGAAGATGTTTCTGACGCGGGTCGGTTTTGGTTCGACTGTTGTCGTGACCGGTGATGTGACGCAGATCGATCTGCCGCGCGGTAGCGCCTCCGGGCTGCGCCATGTGATCGAAGTGTTGAAAGAGATCAACGGTATCAGCTTTACTTTTTTCGAATCACAGGACGTGGTGCGCCACCCGTTGGTGCAGCGAATCGTACAGGCCTATGCCACAAAGGAGGCGCAGGAAGAGAGGGAGAGTGGGCGGCGTGAACGCTGAACCAGATCCGCCTCAGAATCCGCATCTGGAGCTTGACCTGCAGATTGCTTTACAGCCGCCACAGGAGGCGGCACTACCGACGCAGGCAGATCTGGAACAGTGGGTGAAGGCTGCGCTTGAAGGTAAAATGGGCGAAGTGGCGCTCACCATTCGTCTGGTCGAAAAGGATGAAAGTGCCTCCCTCAATCAGCAGTACCGGGCAAAGCGTGGGCCGACCAATGTGCTCTCATTCCCGTTTGAGCCTCCCGCTGATGTGCCATTACCACTGCTGGGCGATCTCGTTATCTGCGCCCCGTTAGTGGCTCAGGAGGCGCTGGCGCAGGGTAAAACGGCACGCGCCCACTGGGCGCATCTGGTGGTGCATGGGGTGTTGCACCTGCGTGGTTATGATCATCTTGATGATCTGGCTGCGGATGAAATGGAAGATCTGGAAAGAAAGATCATGGCATACTTGGGATTCGATGACCCGTATATGAATGATGGTACAGTGGAATATGATGACAATGTTTGATTTTCTGAACGGAGAAACAATGAAAGCTGGAGCGGTTCAACGATGAACAGTGATCGATCGCCCGAGCCGGTGACTGGCAAAGATGGCTTCTTGGGCAAACTGAAGAAGGCATTCGCGCAGGAACCGGCGGATCGTATTGAACTTATCGAGACACTGCGTGAGTCTCAGCAGCGCCATCTGCTCGATGCCGATGCCCTGACGATGATCGAAGGGGTACTGGAAGTCTCTGAGATGCAGGTGCGGGATATCATGATCCCACGCTCACAGATGGTGGTGGTGGAACGTGATGCATCGCTCAAGGAGATCTTGCCAGTGGTTGTTAAATCAGCGCACTCCCGTTTCCCGGTGATTGGTGATGGCAAGGATGAGGTTGAAGGGATTCTGCTCGCCAAAGATCTGCTCGCCTATGCACTTGATGGTGGCAGCAAGCGATTCAATGTGCGTGATGTGTTGCGCCCGGCTGCGTTTATCCCCGATAGCAAACGTCTTAATGTGCTGCTGAAGGATTTTCGCGCCAGCCGTAACCACATGGCGATCGTGGTGGATGAGTACGGTGGCATCGACGGTCTGGTGACGATTGAAGATGTGCTGGAACAGATCGTCGGTGAGATCATCGATGAGCATGATGTGGCTGAGGATAGCTACATCATGAAACATAGTGATGTGAGTTTTACCATTAAGGCGCTTACCCCGATAGAAGAGTTCAATGACTATTTCGGGGCTGAGTTCAGCGATGAAGATTTCGACACCATCGGTGGTCTGATGATGCGCACTTTTGGTCACCTGCCAAAACGTGGTGAGAAATGTGAGATTGGTCGTTTCCACTTTAAGGTACTGCACGCCGATAGCCGGCGTATCCATCTATTGCAGATGACTTTACAGGCGGATGACGCGACTACCTCGCCGAACGACCATTAAGGGGTCGCCCGGATGTTTGCAACATGGCGCGGTGATCTGCTGGCATTGATCGCAGGTGGGCTGCTGCCGTTCGCCTTTGCGCCTTATGAACTCTACCCTTTGGCGATTGTCTCGCTAGTCACTATTTTTCTTTTGTGGCTTGATAGCAGTGTGCGCCGCGCAATGTGGCGCGGCCTGCTGTTTGGTATCGGCATGTTTGGTGTTGGAATGTGGTGGGTGTTTATTAGCATCTACTATTACGGCAATGTAAATCTGCCACTATCACTGTTTATCACGTCGATGTTTGTGCTGGTATTTTCGACCTTTCCAGCACTGGCTGGAGGGACGGTGGTAAAATTCAGGAAACGTTTTAATTTGTCGTCAACGGCGGCACTGTTGTGGTGTTTTCCAGCGGTATGGGTGTTGTTTGAATGGATTCGTGGCTGGATGTTCACCGGTCTACCGTGGCTGAATGTGGGGTATAGCCAGATCGAAACGCCGCTGGGTGGCTACGCCATGCTGCTGGGTGTTTATGGTGTCTCATTTGCGGTAGCGCTAACCGCAGCAGCTATCGCCATCATCATCTATCACATTCATATCGGCAGGCGCTCCTGCCATATTGTGGGCGTGGTGTTGCTCTGGAGTGGCGGCCTGCTACTAGACCAGGTTCACTGGGTTTCACCCGCGGGTGAGCCGCTCAAAGTGACCCTGGTGCAGGGTAATATTCCCCAGGAGTTGAAGTGGTTGCCGTCGATGAAGGCACCCACCATCGATCTTTACGCGCAGCTCACACGGCAAAACTGGGAGAGTGACCTGATTATCTGGCCTGAAACAGCGCTACCCGTTTTCTTCCATGAGACCACAAACTTTCTCGCAAGGCTCGCTGAAGAGGCGCGCAATAACAACACTGATATTTTGCTAGGGCTGGTCTACCTTGATGGCGAACAGCGCAACTACTACAACACGATGATGTCGCTTGGTAGTGAGACAGGTTTTTACCACAAACGCCACCTTGTGCCGTTCACGGAGTATCTGCCGCTGAAAACGTGGCTCTCCGGGTTGATCGATATCATTCAGGTGCCGATGTCAGATTTTAGTGCCGGCTCGGATGAGCAGCCACCGCTGCCGATGGCGGGGCAAAAGGTCGCTATTTCGATCTGTTTCGAAGACGCCTTTGGTGAAGAGGTGATTATGCAGCTGCCGGAGGCGACACTACTCGTTAATGTGAGTAACGATGCGTGGTTTGCAGACTCGAGTGCGCCGCATCAACATCTGCAGATTGCACGCATGCGTGCCAAAGAGAGTGGCCGCCCGATGTTGCGGGCCACCAACACAGGTGTCTCGGCAATCATCGACCATAGAGGCCGTTTTCAATCGATTGCACCACAGTTTGAAGAGGCGACACTCAGTGATAAGGTGGTGCCGATGCAGGGCGCAACGCCCTATGTTTCAATGGGTAATCTTGCAATACTGGTTTTGATATTGATCTCACTGGCTGTGCCGTTAATCCGGCGGCACTAAGCGCAACATGTTGGACGGTAATCGTCAGGAGCCACCGCTATGAATAGCAGAGCCACCCCTCAACTGCTCGCTGTTACTCTATTATTGCTGCTTTCACTCTCTGTTGGCGCGGCAGAAAGCAGGGCGCTAAGTGGTAAAGAGATTGTACAGCGCTGCCACTATAAAAATTCTGGGGATGATCACCGTTCACGTTTACTGGTCACCAGCACACTGGCCGATGGCAGAGAGGTTTCCAGTGAATACATCCGTCTATGGAAAAACTACGGCGGTAAAGATGGCGTTGTTGATAAGGTTGTTCTCTATGCCACCGGCTCCCATAACGAAGGGCTGGCCTTTATGCGCTGGGGCTACGTCAACGGCAGTAAGAGGCTTGCAGACCAGTGGATCTACCTGCCTGAAACGCGCTTCGTTAAGCGCATTGCAAAACGTTCGCCCGGTGAGATGGACTGGGGCTTTAGTGATGATGACCTGCGGCTACGTGACATTGATGAGGATGATCACCGTTTTCTTGGAGTGAGGACCCTCGAAGGTAACGAGTTTTACGTGGTTGAAAGTATTCCGAAACATGACCATATTTACGGTAAGCGCATCTCCTGGTTTAGCAAGACGAAGGAGTGGGAGTACTGTTTAGAAACACGCATCGACTACTTCGATAAAGAGATGAAGATGGTTAAAAAACAGCTTATTAGCTGGCGGCTGATTGATGGCGCGTGGGTGTGGGAAAGAGCGACAATTAAAAACTTCAGAGCCGGTTCCACTACTGTTTATGAAGTCAAAGATATTGAGGTGAATGTTGGATTGAAGGATCGAGAATTTTCAACGCGCACTTTAGGGCGGGATATTAAGCGTTGAGGATGGGGAATGTTGAGGTATCTAAAATAGAAATTCCGGCATGAAATGGATCGTTATTGTACTGCTCTTATTGCCGTTTATTTTCTTCCCCAAAAAGATATTTGGCGCTCTGGGGCTCTTAGTCGTGATTGCTAGTGCTATCGGCGGCTTTTTCTACTATCAGGAGTGGTCGAATAAAAAGGCGAGTGAAGCGGTGAGTATCTCAGTCAACTATTCGCTTTCATACTGTGATGAGTCATCTCCACTTAAAATAACGATCAATAACGCCAGTGATAAAACCATCACCATGGTGGAATGGAATATCTCGGCGCATCAAACCGGGTTTAGTGATGACCTTGCCGCACCGGGTTATCAGATCTATTCTCAGGATAAAATCCTGGCACCCAACGCTCGTTGGAGTGGGTGTGTCACGCTACCTAAATTTAAGCGTGACGTTGAAAATGTCGCTGGGCTGGCGTTTTCAGTAAAAGACAAAGATGTGGTTTTTAAATGATAAGCGCTTGTCAGGGGGATAACTGATGAGTGACGGTGTGTTTGAGAGTAACACAGCCATTGAGTCTCCCTGCCTGCGCTGCTGTTGTCTGGATCAGGATGATATCTGCACAGGCTGTTTCCGTTCGGTAGATGAAATTACCGGCTGGAGTGCCGCTACGACCAAAGAGAAAAGGGCGATATTAGAGCGCTGTAAAGAACGTAAAGCAGAGGCCGATAACCGGCAAGCAAATATACCCTTTTAATGCCAGGTGAATAGCGCAAGGGTTGTTCTGCTTAGTGAGAAGGGGCACTGATAAATAGTGGCGAATTGTATCAAAAGGCCGATATAGCTTAGCGGTGGCTCTGCGGTAGTGATTTTATGGTGAGCCTGAGGACAGTCAATAAGGAGATGGAAAATGGCCCGAATTTTAGCAGTAGATGACTCTATGGCGATGCGCAATCTGGTCAAAGGGATATTAACTGGCGAGGGGTATGAGGTTCTGACTGCAGTTGATGGTGCTGATGCGATGAAAGTGGCGCGCAAGGAGAGTGTTGATCTGGTGCTGTCTGATGTCAATATGCCGAATATGAGTGGCATAAGCCTGGTCACGCGGCTGCGCTCGCTGGATAACTACAAGTTCACTCCCATCATTATGGTGACAACGGAAGGGAGTGATTTCAAGAAAGATAAGGCGCGCTCATTTGGGGCAACGGGCTGGTTGCAGAAACCTTTCACCCCGGAGCGCCTGCTGGGCGCAGTGAAAAAGGTGTTGGGTTAAGGCTAACAGCCCTTAATAACCAAAGGCCTGATCTAACCTTTTTGTAAGGTCTGCACTGCTCTCCAGATCGCTTAGTTTTCCAGCGATGGTGCCATCCCCTTTAAATAGTACCAGGGTGCCCTCATGTGCCCTGTTTATTTTTGCAAACTCGGCCCCTGTGGGGGTGCCACTTTCCGCGATACGGAACTCAATACGGTCTTTATAGTGCCCCCGAATATCATCAACCTGCCCCATCGAAATAAGGCTACGCACCCCCTCCTTGTTGTGTACCAGAACGGCAACATTTTTACCGCTACCGATCACAGAGAGATCTTCACTATACCCCGTTGGTAACATCGAGATGCCAAACCCCATCCCAAGGAGAACCAGTAAGATCGATGACCACTGCGCCCAGCGTTTTTTGATTGATGACATTCCGCTCATATTTAGTGTAATTCCAGACAATGAAAGATGTTGAGCGGGGTATTATAAACACAAAGGTGAGATCGGTGTTAACAGCTCCTGATGGCTACTCTCTTCCTGGAAGATAGAGCGAAAGCATTGGTACATAGGTGATGATTAACACCGCCAGCAGCAGGATAAAAAAGAAAGGAAGTGTCGCTTTATAGAGCTGCATCACCGGTTTTTTGAAGCGATAGCTGGCAATGAAAAGATTTAACCCTACTGGTGGCGTGAAATAGCCAAGCTGCATGTTGGCAAGGAAGATGATACCGAGATGTACCGGGTCGATGCCGTAGCCGAGTGCGATGGGCAGGAGTAGCGGGATGATTAAAATCAGTGCGGAGAAGATGTCGAGCATTGCGCCGAGGAGCAATAAAAAGATATTCAGCAGGATCAGAAACATCAGCGGGCTATCAATATGCTCTTTGATGAACTCGAACATCCGGGTGGGGATGTCGGCATCGATCATATAGTTGGTTGAGGCGAGTGACAGGCCAAGAATAATCAGCAGTGCACCAACCAGCACCATAGAGCTGCGCATGATCTGCGGCAGTTTTCTGAGAGGTATCTCTCGGTAGATTAAGACTTCAACGATCAACACATAGAGTGCCGTGACAGCCGCGGCTTCAGAAACGGCAAAAAAGCCGCTATAAATACCACCGAGCACGATAAACGGTAGCGGTATCTCCCAGCGTGACCCTTTGAGTGCGCTGACCACCTCTCCCCACTCCATGGTGTGCGTCGGCAGGTTGCGATTTTGTAGCATAGCCCAGCCGGAGAGCATTAGTAGCATCAACATGCCCGGCAAAATACCGGCGAGGAAGAGTTCATCAATAGTGAGTGGTGCACCAATGCCCATCTGCTGCACGATCACTGCATAAAGAATCAATGGTAGTGATGGTGCAAAGAGTAGCCCAAGGCTACCAGAGGTGGTGATCAGCCCAAGATTAAAATTTTCTCTGTAACCCGCCTTCATTAGTGCAGGGAAAAGCAGTGCACCCAGTGCCACGATGGTCACACCGGATGCGCCGGTGAAGGCGGTAAAAAAGGCGCAGGCGAACAGGGCGACGATCGCCAGTCCACCGGGTAACCAGCCCAGTAGTGCGTTGCTGAGTCGCACCAGTCTTGCTGGCGCCTGACTCTCGCTGAGCAGATAACCGGCAAAGGTAAATAGTGGAATCGAGACCAGCATCGGCATCTCTGCGAGGCGAAAAAATTCGATCGCCATGACGGCGAGATCGATCTCAGCCTGGTAGAAGCCCCACATCGCTCCCGCTGCAATCACAGCAAATAGCGGAGCGCCGAGCAGCGCGAGGATGATGAGTAGCAGCGTGACTAACATTGCGTATCACCACCGTCTGGAGGTGGTGTTTTTCGGATGAGTGCAATGCACTGCGCAAGAGAAGTGAAGCCGCAGCGCAGTGCGATCAGACCAAAGCCAAACGGGATGATCGCTTCGCACAACCATGCAGGCACAGATGCAAAAGCAACCGTACCATCTTCGAACTCCATGACCACAAAACGGTAGCTATGGTATGCGAGCAGGCCGCTGATAATGGCGGTAAATAGATCGAGGAGAATCTGGTTAATACCTTTGAGGCGTGGCGGTAAAAAGCGCGATAATATGTCGATGTTAATATGGTTCTGTTCGCGGGTTGCCACCATCGCGCCGAGCATTCCAACCCACAGCACCAGGATGCTGAGAGATGGGTCACCCCATGAAAGGCCGCTATCCCAGAAGTTACGCATAATTATCTGTGTGCTGGCGAGCGCAATCATCACAAACAGTGAGAGCGCGAGCAGACAGTTTTCTACAAAGGTGATGATTCGATTGACGAGTTGCAACGGATTGCCATTACGTCCCTGAGCTGGAGTGATTTGCGACATTCCCTGTGCGATAGTGTTAGGTTGGTAACGATTAATTAAGGGTGTTTTGTGTGGTAACGGATGAGGCGCGATAGTCATCGAGGTGTTTTTGCAGCATGGTCACAATCTCTTTCGATAGCACCCCTTTCTGCGTCATGCTCTGTTCTACATTTTTGCGGATATCAAACCACTGGCCGGTGAGTTGCGGTGAGAGTTGAACGAAGGTGATGCCCTGTTTTTGCAGTGCAATACGGGCGCTGGCATCATCTTCGCGGTTGATTTTATTGAGCCGTTTAAAGGTGGCACCCATCACTTCGGCAACGACTGCCTGGTCTGCAGCTGAGATGCGTTTGAATCTTTTCTGGCTGATCACCATCGAAGCGTAAAGGTATGAGAGCGGCTCATCCATCAGGTATTTCACACGGGTGTGCCATTGGAGTGCAATCGCACCGCTGGCTGAGCCGGCGATGGTGTCGATCAGGCCGGTCTGCAGACCGGTGAGCACATCTGAAAGCGCCAGTGAAATGGGTGAGATACCGATCGACTCAAACGCAGCGCGGCTGACATCATCGTTCTGTGGCACCCACACCTTTTGCCCTTTGAAGTCATCGATGACTCTGATTGGGTGGTTCGACATCAGGTAAGCAAAGCCCCCTTCGGCGAGACCAAAACTGACAAAGCCGTTCTGCTTTAGACCATCGATTAGTATCGGGTCCATCTTCTGGCGTACGTAGTCAACTTCTGCCTCGTTGCGGAAGGTGAAGGGCAGGCTGTAGATGCCGATGTCGGGATAGATCGCAGTTAGGCCGCCACTGACGATGGCGCCGCCATGGAGCTGGCCAATACGGATTTTGCGCAGCACACTTTTATCGTTGCCCATGATGCCACCGGGGAAGAAGCGAAATTTTACCCGCCCGTTGGTGCGCTGCTTGATTTCATCGGCACCTTTTCGCATCTCATCCATCCACGCGGTGCCATCGGGAGCGATGGTGGCGATCTTGAATGTCAGTGCCTGTGCGGGCAGTGCTATGGCTGCGGCGAGCAGGGTACCAATCATCAATAAACGTCGCATCTGTTCACTCCTCAAAGTAGGCGGCAGAGCTGTCCAGTAGTTGACCTGCCTGCTGCTGTGCCAGTGTGTTGATAAGGGTGAGGTCGCGCTCTTCCGGGCTGGCGTCGAGCACCTCATTCAGTAGCTTATCGTGCAGTTGCTGGTCAAAGATTAATCTGGCATAGCGGCGTGCAAATTCCACTTTGGCGTAGAGGTTGCGCCCATCTGAATATTCGATCGCCAGCTCAAAGTGTTGACGCCCGATTTCGGGGTTTCCGCCAAGGGCGGGGGGGCGCAATGTGCGCAGTACGCCGAGGTAGAGCTGCGCCTGGCCGCGTTCGTAGCGCGGATCAAGTTTGATGATCTGTTCAAAGAGAAGCTCGACCTTAGGGAGGTCGGCGATGGCGCTAAAGTCGCTGCTGTGAGCCTGAATCCAGCCGACCCAGGCCGTCGCATAACCGTATAGCAGCGGCAACTCATCTGCTTTGAGTTGGGTGATCTGCTGTGCAAAACTGTCAAAAGCGCCTTTGTCGTAATCACAGATAGTGGGGTATGAGTGGCAGAGCGCACGCCGCCCATAATCGAGCGCTTTGGTTGAGAGGCGGGCTGCTCTTGCCGGCTCTTCGACAAAGATGCCGGCGTAGCTGCTATAGAGACGTGCGCCGGCGAGTAGCAATTCCTGGTTGTTCGGGTCGTCAAGGATCGAGCCGTCGATCAGTAGCAGATAAGCCGGGACACCAGCGCGCACGGTAGCGAGGTCATTCTGATTGGCAATGCCCTGCGAAAGGCTCTCTGCCATGTTGCGTACCACACCGGAGGCGCATCCGCTAATGAGTGCCGCCAGTAAAAGTACGACGGCAAATCTAACTGTGTTTTGAGTCTGCAATGTCAACCGCTTGATTTTTGTGGATAGTTACAAGGCTAACTGTAAGTTAACCACAAAACAAGTGGAGAGGTTCATCCACCATTCATATCCAGTTGATATGGAATCAATATCGGGAGCATTAGCGACATTGTAATGCTGCACTTAGCAGATCATCGCGGCCCCAACGGTGTTGTTGGTAAAGCTGTCGATGATGATGAAGTTACCGGTGGCGCGGTTATCTTCGAATCGATCAAAGGTAAGCGGCTTCATCAGCTTTAATGACACTTTGCCGATCTCATTCATCGCCAGCTCATTAGCGGACTCATCCTGGGTTAGCTCGTTGATGTCGGTGCGATACTGGATATCGCTGACCATCGCCTTCACTGTATTGGTGGTGTGTTTGATGAGATATTTTTTGTGTGGTGAAAGTGGCTCTTCACCCATCCAGCAGACAATCGCTTCGAGTTCCTTTGCGGTGTGGGGCGGCTTGTCGGCGTGCACGATAATATCGCCGCGTGAGATGTCGATCTCATCTTCCAGGGTGAGGGTGACGCTCTGCGGAGCGAAGGCTTCATCAAGGTTGCCATCAAAGGTGATGATCTCTTTAATCTTCGACCGTTTACCGGCCGGTAGCTGCATGATCTCGTCGCCCGGTTTAACAGTGCCTGAGGCGATGCGCCCCATGAAGCCGCGAAAATCGGGCAGCTCTTTCGTCTGCGGACGGCTGACATACTGCACTGGAAATCGGAACTCATTTTCATCGAGGTGGCCGCTAACATCGATGGTTTCCAGAGTTTCCAGAACGGTCTTCCCTTCGTACCACGGCATGTTGTTACCGCGCTCCACCACCATGTCGCCAGCCAGTGCTGAAACGGGGATGCAGATCAGGTCGTGAATATTCTGGCGCGCACAAAACTCGCTTAGCTCCTCTTTGATCTGCAGGAATGTCGCTTCGTCGTAGTCGATTAGATCCATTTTATTGATGGCGACAATCAGGTGCGGCAGCCCCAGCAGGCTAATAATATGGGTGTGGCGGCGGGTCTGCTGCAGCACGCCCTTGCGCGCATCGATCAGGATGACCGCGGCGTTGGCGGTGCTGGCGCCGGTCACCATGTTGCGGGTGTACTGCTCGTGCCCCGGGCAGTCCGCCATAATAAATTTGCGCCTGGGGGTGGCGAAGTAGCGGTAGGCGACATCGATGGTAATTCCCTGCTCGCGCTCGGCGGCGAGGCCGTCGGTAAGCTGTGCCAGGTCGATACCGTCGGCACCTTCACCCTCATCTTTACGCACCGCCTGGAGCTGATCTTCAAACGCCCCTTTGGTGTCATACAGCAGGCGGCCCATCAGGGTGGATTTGCCATCATCGACACTGCCGACGGTAACAAGGCGTAATAGTTCGATATCCTGTTTTGCGATAGACATTTAGAAATAACCTTCCTTCTTTTTGTCTTCCATGCTGTTGGAGCCATGGTCAATGATGCGAGTTTCACGTTCGCTGCGGGTGGCGATGCTCGCCTCTTCGATGATCTCTTCGATGGTGGTCGCGCTGGAGCGTACCGCGCCGGTGCAGGGCATGCAGCCGAGGGTACGGAAGCGCGACATCACCCGCTTCGGCTCTTCACCTTCGAGCAGGAACTGGCTGTTTTCAGCGGGGATCAGGTGGTTGCCACGCTCCACCATCAGGCGCTCTTTGGCGTAGTAGAGCGGAACGATGGGAATGTTCTCTTCTTTGATGTACTGCCACACATCCATCTCGGTCCAGTTTGAGATGGGGAAGGCGCGTACCGATTCGCCATCGTGGATGCGTCCGTTATACAGGCTCCACAGTTCAGGGCGCTGATTTTTGGGGTCCCACTGACCAAAGCTATCGCGCATTGAGTAGACACGCTCTTTGGCGCGTGAGCGCTCTTCGTCGCGACGCGCGCCACCGAAGGCGGCATCATAACCGCCCCTCTCAAGGGCTTCGAGCAGTGCGCCGGTCTTGAGCGCACCACAGCAGCGCGCAACCCCAAACTCGTTAGGATTCATCCCTTTACTGATCGCATCCTCGTTGCGATGTACGATCAGCTTCGCCCCAACCTCCTTAACATACCAGTCGCGGAACTCATACATCTCCTGGAACTTGTAGCCGGTATCGACATGCAGCAGTGGGAACGGCAGCGGTCCTGGGTAGAACGCCTTGCGCGCCAGGTGGAGCATCACGCTGGAATCTTTTCCGACAGAGTACATCATCACCGGATTACGAAATTCGGCAACGACTTCGCGCATGATGTGGATAGATTCGCTTTCCAGCTCTTGAAGTTGTGTCAGCTTATGTTGGGACATTGTTTTATCGATCATATTGATTGAATTATCAGTTTTGTCGGAAGCTAAATAGTAGCCTCTCGACAACATCTGCGTAAATTAATTTTTGTCACGGAGGGCCATAGAGCCCCTCCACTGAAGCGGGCGGCATTATACCACGCGCGCCAAATGGAGGGGAGGGGCTACGGCTGCGCTTACTGGATCAGAATAAAGAGCGCCGAGCTGCCGCGCACCACATTGAACAGAATGCCACGGCGTGACTGCTTGAGCGCCTCAGCCAGTGAGCTGAGATCATTGACGGCGTAGCGATTGGCAGAGACGATCACATCACCTTTTCGCAATCCGGCGCGCCATGCGGGGCTGTTGGGCGTGGTCTCGACGACGAGTACACCGTCGATCTCACCATATAGGGGTGAGTTTGCCTCAATACGGCTGAATACTGTTCCTTCTAGTCGAGCATCTAGTTGTTTGCCCTTGATTTTATTGGGTTCTGGGTCGGCAATTCTGGTCTTGATGATGAGTGTTCTGTTACCTCTCAGCACCTTGAGTTTGACCTTGTCGCCAATACGCAGCAGGCCAAGCTGGTTGCGGATATCAAAGGCGTTATCGGTGGCGTTGCCGTTGACAGCGATGATGACGTCGCCAATCTGCAGGCCGGCCTCAGCAGCGGGCGAATCGGGCGCGAGCTGTACCACCACCGCGCCGGTGGTGCGCTCGATTCCAAAGGCGTGGGCCAGTTCAGGGGTGAGATTCTGGGCCGAGACGCCGAGTTTGCCGCGTTTAACCTCGCCATATTTGACCAGCTGCGCCATGATCTGCTGTCCCATGTTGGTCGGGATCGCAAAACCGATGCCGATATTGCCGCCGCCGGGGGCGAGGATTGCAGTGTTAATACCGACCAGTTCGCCGCGCAGATTGACCAGCGCGCCGCCAGAATTGCCGGGGTTGATAGAGGCGTCGGTCTGGATGAAATCTTCATAACCCTCAATGCCCAGGCCGCTGCGCCCCAGTGCGCTGACGATGCCGGAGGTGACAGTCTGGCCGAGGCCAAACGGATTACCGATCGCGACCACAAAATCACCGACACGCAGCTGGTCAGAATCGGCCAGTTTGAGAGCGGTCAGACCTTCACTGGGAACCTGAATCACGGCTACGTCGGCCTCGGGGTCGTTGCCGACCAGCGTGGCGTTGAGGCGCCGACCATCCTGCAGGGTAACGGTGATCTCGATCGCATTAGCGATCACATGGTTGTTGGTCAGAATGTAACCGTTGTCAGCATCGACAATCACACCGGAGCCAAGGCTCTGCGTATCGCGGTGGCTCGGCTGCCGGGGGATGTTAAAAAAACGGCGAAACAGCGGATCCTGCAGTAGCGGGTTCCCCTGGATCTTCTCCTGCCCACGGGTCGAGATATTGACCACGGCCGGGGTGACGCGCTCGATCATCGGAGCCAGGGAGGGGAGCGGCGCTCCCTGAGAATCGAGAGCCGGCAGCGCAGCACTGGCGGCGCCACTAAATGGCGCGATAAAGGCGCATAGCAGTAGGGTAATCAGCAGTCGCTGGGGCATTAAGAGGTCTCCAGTAGGATTGGTTGATCGCTGTCTGTTTTTCGCTGGTACAACGGTCTGATCTTATTTGTTCAACATAATGTGGGTGTTAGGCGCTCCCTTTTCAAGGGGGCGTGAGCGGTTGATTATAAGTGTTTGTTCCGCAAGTAGTCGATGAAAATCAAAACACAATATATAGTGATTATGTCTTTTTTCGGGTTTTGTGAATGGATAAAATTTCCACCCTATAAATACAGGGTTATGATTAATAACCTGTTGTTATTATTGTGGTTAATTTTTTATATCACACTTGTTCAGGTGGTTGACGGCGGTGCTGTTTAGTTCTAACCTCCTGTCTGTAGCACAATATATTGTGTTTTGTTTTTCTTTAATCTCTTTATTTACCAAATTGAGCGCGGGTTGGCCTTTGTTGACTGTGCAGTGGGGTGTCTGGGGATGTTGGAAATACAGAATAAAACCAGAGAGATATAAAAAAATAAAAATGGGAGAGAGCCATATAATGAAAAGTGCGCACCTTCGAGTCGTTTCCACTGCCGCATCTGAGATCCCGTTTCAGGCTGCGTCTCTTGATATCTGGGATAAAAAATATTGCCTCAAAAACAAGGCGGGCGATGCGATCGATCAGTCGATTGACGACACTTATCAGCGCGTTGCGCGCGCACTGGCTGATGTTGAAGAGACGCAGGAGAAACGCGACTACTGGCATGAGGCGTTTCTGTGGGCGCTGCGTCACGGCGCAATCCCGGCGGGGCGAATCACCTCTAATGCGGGGGCGCAGGCGTATAAACCGGCCACTTCTACCATCAATTGTACCGTCTCCGGCATCATTAAAGACTCGATGGATGACATTCTGGGAAAGGTTCATGAGGCGGGGCTGACGCTAAAAGCGGGTTGTGGCATCGGCTATGAGTTCTCAACGTTGCGCCCCAAAGGGGGTTATGTCTCGGGCGCGGGCGCCTACACCTCGGGGCCGATGTCGTTTATGGATATCTACGACAAGATGTGTTTTACCGTCTCAAGCGCCGGCGGCCGTCGTGGCGCACAGATGGGTACCTTTGATATCGGTCACCCCGATGTGCTCGATTTTATCAAGGCGAAGCGCGAGGATGGTCGTCTGCGCCAGTTCAATCTCTCGCTGCTCATTACCAAAGAGTTTATGGAGGCGGTGGTGAGTGACAGTGACTGGAAGCTCGCCTTCCCTGCGAAGCCCAGTGATATCGAAAATGGCGAGATCGACCTGAATAACCCGGCGCAGGTGGTGTGGCGTGAGTGGCCACTAAAAGCGGGCTATATTGAAAACGAAGCGGGGCTGGTCGCCTGCCGCGTGAGTAAGACCATCCGCGCGCGCCGTTTGTGGGATGTGATCATGTCTTCGACCTACGATTATGCCGAGCCGGGCTTTATCCTGATCGATAAGGTGAATGAGATGAACAATAACTGGTTCTGCGAAAATATCCGCGCCACCAACCCCTGCGGTGAACAGCCGTTGCCACCTTACGGCTCGTGCCTGTTGGGGTCGATTAATCTGACCCGCTTTGTGCGCAATCCATTTACCGAAGAGGCGAGCTTCGACTGGGATGAATATGGCAAGACGGTTAGCATCTTTACCCGCATGCTCGATAATGTGGTGGAGATTAATGGGCTGCCGCTGGAGCAGCAGCGCAGAGAGATCGAAGGGAAACGTCGCCACGGCATGGGGTATCTGGGGCTGGGATCAACCATGACGATGTTGCGGATGCAGTACGGTGATAAAGAATCACTGGCGTTCACCGAAGAGGTGACCCGCAAGATGGCGATGGTCGGCTGGCAGGCGGCGCTGGACCTTGCTAAAGAGAAGGGGGCTGCGCCCATTCTGGAAGAAGATTTCAGCGTGACTGCCGAGATGCTGCGCAAACGCCCGGAGATGGCTGACGACGGTTATGCCGTTGGCGATACGATTAAAGGTAAAGTGCTGCATGCGAAATATAGCCGCTATATGCAGCAGATCGCCAAAGAGGATCCTGAACTGGTGGCAGCACTGGCCGAAACCGGTGCGCGTTTTACCCACCACAGCTCGATCGCACCGACCGGCACAATCTCGCTTTCGCTGGCCAACAACGCCAGCAACGGCATCGAGCCAAGCTTCGCGCATCAATATTCACGCAATGTGATCCGTGAAGGGAAAAAGAGCAAAGAGAAGGTCGATGTCTTCTCATTTGAGCTGCTGGCCTACCGCGAGCTGATCAACAGTGAGGCGTCACCCGAGTCGAACGATAGCGTGAACCAGCTGCCGGAATATTTCATTACGGCTGATGACATCACACCAAAATCGCATGTTGATGTGCAGGCTGCTGCACAGCGCTGGATCGACTCTTCGATCTCCAAGACCGCTAACGTGCCGAGTGATTACGACTACGAAGCGTTCAAGGATATCTACCTCTACGCCTATGAGCAGGGGCTAAAGGGGTGTACAACTTTTCGTTTTAACCCAGAGGCATTTCAGGGCGTGCTGGTGAAAGAGACCGATCTGGAAAATACCACCTACCGCTTTACGCTGGAAGATGGCTCCGTGGTGGAGGTGAAGGGTAATGAAGAGATTGAATATGATGGCGAGGTGCATAGCGCGGCAAATCTATATGACGCGCTAAAAGAGGGCTACTACGGTAAATTTTAATTTACGGGATAGCGGGCACTGGAAAATCGGGGAGAAATAGAAAGATGGCCACAAAGATTGGTAAAAAAATCGTCAGCTATGACGTAGTAAATGAAGAGGAAAAGGGGCTGCCAGCGGCTGAGGTGGTAAGCAGCGCAGAGAAAGTGGAGTCGATCTCTAATGTGATCCACATGCATGAGAAGCTGGAGCGCCCGGAGATGCTGCTGGGTTCGACATATAAGGTGAAGACACCGCTGACCGAGCATGCACTTTATGTCACCATAAATGATGTGATCCTGAACCAGGGAACCGAGCATGAGTTGCGGCGTCCGTTTGAGGTCTTTATTAACTCCAAAAATATGGACCACTTCCAGTGGATTGTGGCGCTAACGCGGATTATTTCAGCGGTCTTCAGAAAGGGGGGGGATGTCACCTTTCTGGTTGAAGAGCTACGTTCGGTTTTTGACCCGCGTGGTGGCTATTTTAAACGTGGTGGTAAATTCATGCCGTCGCTGGTGGCTGAGATCGGCGAGGTGATCGACCAGCATCTGCGCCTGATCGGCATGATCAAGGATGATACGCTTGATGATCATCAAAAGCGTTTTCTCGACGAGAAGCGCGAGCAGTTTGATGCAGCAGGAGCGCAGGCTGCCAGCGCAGAGAGGGCCGACAGCTCATTCCCTGCGGGCGCGCAGCTCTGCAATAAGTGCAGCACCCGGGCGATGATCAAAATGGATGGCTGCATGACCTGCCTGAATTGTGGCGACTCCAAGTGCGGCTAGGAGTCTGTCGGACTTAGGGTGAGCTGTAACTGATTGATCTGTTAGTTGTTGGTTGGATAAGCGCTATCGAATCGGTTATAATTGACACTATCAGGGAGCGGTAGTACCGACAGGCGACAGGAGTTCATATCTGTCTGAAACTGAGGGTTACCATATGTCCATCCAGCAAAAGCCGATTGTAGGTTCGTGGTATGTCAATTTAACGGGGCAGCTGCTAAAAGTTCGCGCCGTTAGTTATCGTGACTCATCCTTATCAAAGGTCGTGGTTGAGTACCTGAATGGCTCCAGGGTCATTATCGATATTGAGCAGTGGAAACTGCTAGATCTGGAGATCAATTTCGAAAAGGCGACACGTCGCAAAAAACGCGAAGAGTTTCAGGGCTGAAACGCCTTAATCTCTAATCCCTGTCAGTAGAGCCACGGGGAGCGTGGGAAGCACGCTAATGGCTGCTCGTCTGGTTGCCATTCTGTTCCAGTTCCGCAACACACTGCTGTAGCCCCAGCTCAAGGGTGGGGTAACGTAGTGACACGCCCAGTTCTGTTGTTAGCCGCCGACTATCGATCCGCTTTGATTCCCGCAAATAGCTAAGCATCCCTGGCGAGAGGAGCTGCTGGGCAGCCTCCCAGGTGATTTCTGGCGGTTCTGGCAGAGCGAAGGCAGCAGCGACCTCCCAGAAATATTGTGAGATGGAGCCAGGGCGGCCGTCGCTGGCGTTAAAGATCGCGACAGAGGTTGTGGTGTTGAGCGCCGCGGCGATAGCGATATCAGCAAGGTCGTCGGCGTGGATGCGGTTGGAGTAAGGAGCGATCACTCGCTTCAGGATCGGCTGGCGAGCCTTGATTTGTCGGAAGGGGAGGCGGCTGGCGCTGTAAATTCCCGCGACGCGGAGGATCGAGAGGGTAGTGGCTCGATGGTGTTGATACTCAATGAGCTGCTGTTCAGCATCAAGGCGCCGCTTGCCGCGAGCGGTGGCGGGTTGAGTGGGCGCTGTTTCATCAATCCAGCTGCCATCTGAATCGGCATAGACTGCGGTGGTACTGATGTAGACAATGCGTGCCGGCTGGCGTGGGGCCGAGGCAAGGCTGCTGAGAAAGTGACTCATGCGCAGGTCTCGTTCACCCTCTGCTGTTGGTGGCGCAAAATAGAAGAGCAGGCAGCCATCGCTGATGGTCGGCAGCGTTAGCATCGGCTGATCGAGATCTTCGCACCTGGTGCTGAAGCCGCGCCTTTTTAATTTTGCAGCGCTGTTGTCTGAGCGGACAACAGCCGTAACGCTGTAACCTCGCTGCTGGAGCTTCTCTCCGACTCGGATGCCAATATCGCCGCATCCAATAATAAGGGCATTTAACATAGGGTTTTCCTAGCATGGAAAATAAAGCACAATGTGCGGCTATTATTTCTTATCAGGGTAGTTTAATGGGTTTTAAAATTGTTATCAGCCCGGCCGGCAGAAGTTTTGAGGCTGAAGAGGGCGAAAGTATTCTCGACGCTGCGTTACGCAACGGCGTGAGTCTCGCTTATGGCTGTCGGAATGCTGTTTGTGGCGCCTGTAAAGGGAAGTTACTGGCGGGGGAGGTGAGCTACGAAGATCTCGAACCGGTCGCACTTTCTGAGGCTGAAAAGCGGGCGGGGATGGTGCTGTTTTGTGGTGCTGAACCCCGCAGTGATCTCACCATTGCGGTGGATGAGGTCTGTTCATCGAACGAAATCAGCATTGAACAGTATCCAGTTCGAGTGGTGAAACTCGATAAACTGGCGCCGGATGTGATGCGTGTCTACCTCAAATTACCTGATGCCTCGCGGATGCAGTTTCTGGCGGGACAGTATATCGATATTATTTTACGCGATGGGCGTCGTCGTAGCTTCTCGCTGGCGAATGCGCCGCATGATGACGGATTGCTTGAGCTGCATATCCGTTATATTGATGGTGGTGAATTTACCGACCATGTTTTCGGTGATATGCAGGAGAAAGAGATGCTACGTATCGAGGGGCCGCTGGGTGGTTTTTATTTGCGCGAAACATCACCACGCCCGATGATCTTTGTGGCGGGCGGCACCGGCTTTGCACCTGTTAAAGGGATTATTGAACATGCGCTGGCGGAGAAGATTGATCGCCCCATCCATCTTTACTGGGGGGCACGCGCTGAAATCGATCTCTATCTGAATGATATGCCGAAAGCGTGGGCCGACCGTGGCGTGGTTAACTACACGCCTGTGCTTTCAGAGGTGGCCGAGGGAGATCAGTGGTCGGGGCGTAAAGGGTATGTGCATCAGGCCGTGCTTGACGATTTTCCAGACCTTAGTGGCTATGATGTCTATGCCGGTGGGCCACCAGTGATGGTCTCAGCGGCGCGCAGGGCGTTTACAGCGCAGGGGCTGTCTGAGGAAAACTTCTTTTACGACGCGTTTGAATTTTCAAAAGACTCAGCTGCATCAGAGAACTGATAGCAGCTGAGCTGTTTCTCCAGGGGCTGAGCAGCCCCTGTCAGGCCTGCTGGGGTGCTAACAGAACACCGCTACGACTTTCGATGACGTTGTTATTACTTGCTGGCAGCGCAATCTGCTGCGCCTGTGCCGGCAGTGAAACACTCATAGAGAGTCCTGTTCGATAGTATTCGATCGCCTTCTCCTGCTCACCACACTTCTCCATCAACGCGGCCAGCTCTTTGCAGGTTTCTGGTTGTGGATCGGCCTGCATGCTCGCTTCAAGATAGCCGCGAGCTTTTTCCAGCTCGCCATTGCGGAGCGCCAGGCGACCCAGGGTGAGTAGCAGCACAGGGTTGGTGCGCTGTTTACGCAGCAGTTTCTCTGCATTTTTATACTGGCGGCTAAGGTTGTTGCCCTTGATAATGCCGTAAAGATAGCAGAGTTCATCATTCCAGTTGTTGTTGATCACCTGATAGATCAGCTCTTCGCTCTGATGCCCCTGGCCGTGGCCAATGAGCGCATGGGTATATTCGAGCAGAACGCTCTCCTGCTTTCTAATACGGCGAGGTGTGCGGTGCCAGGCGTTGTTGAGCAGGTCAACATCATGTGCTGAACATTTCAGGAGCTCTGCATAGGCCATATGTTCAAGGCGATCCAGGTCAAAGGCTGACAGTACGTGGTTTTTACGCAGCGCTGGCAGGATGTCGATCAGTTTGTTCCACTCTCCCATTTTGGTGTAAAGCTTGGCGAGCAGTTTGAGGATAGACTCATTTTTTGGGGCAAACTGACGTAGAAGCTTCAGACTCTGAGCCGCCTCTTCCAGTTGTCCGTTACTCATTAGCAGCTCGGCCTGAGTGAGTGAAACTGCGATGCTGTTTCTTGGTGCAAGCTGGCGCGCCATTTTCAGGTAGTGATCACGACGTTCCTTAGCACCCAGCTTTTGAGCGGCACGGGCAGCCCCCAGGTAGTTAAGAACGGGTAGCTCGCCCGCCTGAGCGTTCTGTGACAGAAGCTGTTCGGCTTTTTTCCAGTTGCCTTCAGCAAGTTCGACCATCCCCTGTGCATTGGCCATCCGCGCTTTGCACTCTTTGCGCTTGCCATTCCACGAGAGCAGTGTCCTGGGTGACTTGAGGGTGCCCCCTAATAATTTTGTCAACTGGTAAAGGATAATATAGCCGACAATGCCGACGGACAGGACAAGCACCAGGCTCGCCTCCATAGTCCAGTTGCCGTAGTTAACCATGATGTAGCCTGGATCATCTTTCGCATACAGTGCGATTGCAACAGAAGCCAGGAGAGCGATGATTGCGGTGATTAATAGTTTCATAAATATGTCACTCCACTACTAGTGAATTGCGGCGCCGTGGGAGACGCTTGTTAATGATGTAAGGGCCAGCATCTGGTTTGAATGGCGATTGCTGGTGAGTGCTGATACCTTCAGTGATTTACTGGCGATGAATTTTTGTAATGCGGCCAGAGAGGCTGAAATGTCAGGTAACTCGATATCGATCTTGATCTGCTGCAGGTCGTTAAGCGACTGAAACAGCTGCGCGCCCTCGGGTGAATCAATATCATAAAACTGAGCGAGCCATTCACTGGCAATCTTCAGGTTTTCATGAAAGGTTGAGTCATCGTTGCGCAGCAGCGCTAACCGTGCTGATTCGATCTTGAGTTGTAAGTTTTGAGTCAGATAGGCGTGTTTTTCAGGTGTCAGTGGTGCCATTGCTGGATCCTTACTATTACGCACCGTGACCAGAGGTTTTAGCGCACTCCACACTTCGTCGGCGAGCACTTCCCACTGCTTACGTTCATCGTCAGTGCCTTTCTCACTGGCCAGCCTGCTCTCCAGCGGCCTGGCTAATGGTAGTTGCTTGATGCTACTACCGATCGTTGCCAGTGTTTGCGCCATGGCAGGGATATCAAGTTTTGGCACGGTGCCAAGCGCTTCAATTTCGCTACTGATCAACTGCTGAATATCCGCAAGCTCAGCCATGTTCAGCTCCGCGAGCTGTTTAGCCGCTGAGTTGAGCGCAGTCAGTGCGGCATCGATGTCATGCTCAAGCGTGAGGCGACTATTGGCGATGTGCAGCAGGTATTCTACTTCTGCCAGTACCCAGGCGGACATGTCATCTTTCTCCGCTTCAGCCTTAACCTCAGACTGGAGTGTCGATAGCCCTTCACTTAGCGCATTTACATTATCCTGCAGCGATTTCTGATGCGCTTTTAGCGAGCTATGCAGGCTTTGAACACCCTGGATTTTTTCATCGAGATTGGCATTGATGTCACCGAGGCCGCTCTGTTGCGCGCTTTCGAGTGTTGCGACACCACCTTTAACCTCGGTGAGTTCACTTTGAAGAGAGGTTAGCTCACCCTTCAAGCGCTCTATTTCACTTTGCAGCGCGCTCATCGTTGATTGTACTGAGCCGATCTCAGACTGCACATTGCCGAGGCCGGACTCAACAGCATTCACTGAGGCGATGGCGGGTTTAAGTGCTGTGCTGATTGAGGACTCAATCTGTCCACCCTGCGTCGCCAGAAGCTGGTTTAATTTACTGGATTCTTCCCAGCTTTTATAGCCAAGCCCACCCGCACCCACGGCTGTGATAAGGGCCAGGATTCCAATAGCGCCACCGCCACCGCTCTTCTGTGGAGCAGCCGCTTGTGCTGGCTGTTTTGAGACGGCAACCGCTCGACTTTCTGGCGCCTGCTTCTCCTCTTTTTTGTTCTTTGGTTGCGATGCTGGTTTATCGCTCATCATTACTCCCCCCGCTGAATTCCCCTCCGGAACCGGTCAGCATACCACTGTTCTATACTATTCAGTAAACCCTCATCGCTGGCCTCATCTGCCACCACGGGTTGTTGGCTGAACCCTAATGTTTTAGCAAACTGAGCAGTTCGCTCGCTTATGACTACCAGCTCTGTTCTGAGCAGCCACTTCTGTTCCGTTTCGGTGGCCATCTCAAGCAGGTTGCGCAGTCCTTCATTGCTAGTGACAATGAAGAGGTCGATACTACCGGATTTTCCCGCCCGCTGTATATTCCTTAGCCCCTCATTTGGCCTTTTTCGTCGATAAAGGTCGACCCCCTCAACAGTGGCACCGCGCTGAATCAGCGCCTGAGCAAGCAGTTCACGCCCACCTTCCCCCTTGAAGAGCATAATTTTCTTGCCCGAAACAGCATTCATTACGGGGTGTTTTAGTAGCGATTCACTATTAAACCCCTGCTCTGGAACGATATCTACAGAAATGGAATGGGCCCTTAACGCGCTGCTGGTGCGTTTGCCGATCGCGGCGACCTGAATCTTCTGAGGCCAGCTAAACGAAGCCGGGGCGAGCTTAAATAGCCCATCAACAGCATTGGCACTGGTAAAGATGGCAACGCTAAAATCTTTTAGTCGACTCAGTTTTTCCTGGGTGCTCTGAATATCGGAAGGGGGGGCGATCTCGATCACCGGCAGGCGGATCGCCGTACCGCCCGCCTGTTCGATCATCTGGCAGAGCGGTTCGGCCTGGTGTGCGGGCCGTGTCACCACCACCCGTAGTTGATCGAGCCGTCTTTGAGGGTTAACGGCTGGCATAAACCTCT
>DRLG01000017.1 GCA_011053135.1 Chromatiales bacterium | reverse complement strand
TTTCAGCTACTGCGCAACAATTCCGACAGCCTTAACCCGCCCGGACATGATTGAAATCAACAACTACCCTGATGCGTGGCAGACCCTTTATCGTGAAAAAGGGATGATCAAAACAGACCCGACTCTACTTTATGCCGAGACCCACCACACACCTATCACCTGGGATGAGATGGCACTCAACCGCCATATCGACGACAAAAGTACGCGCCAGTATATCCTCAAAGCTAGAAAATATGGCCTGAATAGCGGCGTTAGTTTTCCACTTAGAGGCAATGTTGGCAGCACAGCCGTACTTAGCCTGGTCTCGAAACAGAAAGAGCCGCTACCGCAACGACTCCTCGACACCGCCTTCACCTTCGGCGCACTATTTGCCAACTATGTTCATGATGCAGTACTGCGTATTTTCGATGAAGATCTGCTGCCGATAAAAAAGAAACGTATCAGTCTGCGTGAAAGGGAGTGCCTGCTCTGGGTAGCTGAAGGTAAAACCACCTGGGAAATCGCCAGAATCCTGAAAATAGCGGAGCGCACTGTGGTTTATCATCTCGAGAATATCATCGCTAAACTTGAGGTCAGAAACCGCCAGCAGGCCGTCGCCCGCGGCATGATAATGAGCTATATCTCTCACCGCCTCGACTGGGAACCGCCACCGCGCCAGAGAAAGGTTATATCTAAAAACACCGCTTAAAAAACTACCTGCGGTGCTAAACAGGAATAGCCGCTTAACGCCATAAACGCTCATGCTAAGATAGCCCCTGCTATCTGGAAGAGGGTGCCCCGCATTGCCATTCGTGCTTGTTAAAATATTAGCATTTATTACTATAATAGTAGCGCCCGTCATCAACTCAGCAGTGGCCTCGACTGATGGTGCCGTTATATTGATGTACCACCATTTCGGCGAAGCTCGCTATCCCAGCACCAATGTCACGTTGCAGCAATTTGATAGCCATCTCGACTATCTTGAGAAAAATAACTTTCAGGTCTGGTCACTGGAAAAAATTATCAAACAGCTTAATAGTCAGCAGCCATTCCCGAAAAAAGTGGTCGCGATTACCATCGATGACGCTTATCGGTCGGTCTATTCCAACGCATACCCCCGGCTTAAACAGCGCCGTTGGCCATTTACTGTCTTTGTATCAAGCGATACGGTGGATAAAAAGATGCCTGCCTTTATGAGCTGGGATCAGATGCGGGAGATGCAGCAGCATGGCGCCACGTTTGCCAACCACTCAAGCTATCACGACTTTCTGATTGAACAGAAAGATAACGAAACGGCGAGCGCATGGCGGCAACGGGTCAGGCGTGATCTACAGCATGCACAACAGCGACTACAGAGAGAACTGGGCACCGCCCCTGCTCTCTTTGCCTACCCTTACGGCGAATATAACCTGCCACTACAGCAGATAGTCAAGGAGCTGGGGTGGGCCGCTTTTGGGCAGCAATCCGGTGTGGTGAGTCGATATTCGGATCGACTCGCGCTACCACGCTACCCGATGGCAGAGCAGTTCGCGGCACTAGCACAATTCAGGACAAAAGTGATGAGCCTGCCGATGCCGATAATCGCCAGCACCCCTTCCACTCCACTACTCGGGAAAAAGAACCCACCGATGCTACAGCTCACGATAGCAGATAACGGCGACATCCGGCTTGATCAACTGAACTGCTTTGCAAGCAACCAGGGGCAGGCCAGCGTGAGGTGGCTCGATAAAGCGAGTGGACGCTTTACAGTTGAAGCCCGGCGACCGTTTAGTAGTCGGCGCAACCGCTACAACTGCACGGCCCCCTCAAAAGAGACGGGGCGCTATTACTGGTATAGCCAGCTATGGATTCAATCAGAAACGGCTAACAACTAGGCTCAACGCTCCACTCTCAGTGTGACACTGCTCAGTCTGTTCAGGCGATTACTGCGGATCATCTTTTTAATCTCTTCCACATACGCCTCGCCACGCTCAGAGTAGCGTAACAGGCCATTCGCCAGCTTTAGTGCATCCAGCGCTTTCTGTTCATTTCGCATCTTTTCACGCATTGCACGCAGCTCTTCATAGGCGCGTCCACTGTTAATGTTATTCATATATGACTGCACCGATGCGCGCAGCGTTGGAAAAACCCGTACCGCATGGCTCTCACCTTCCGCACGCGCCTCCGGGATCAACCCTTCATCTTCTTTATAGGTCCATTCGCCAAAAAGGTTGTTCGCCTCACGTGCAAAACGGGAGCTACCCCAGGCGCTCTCATTAGCTGCCTGCGCCAGCACCAGTGCAACTGGAATCTCATCAAGTCGGCGCGCCAGTTCAGCACGCGTCGCTTCATCCTCGATATCCCCCTTAATGCGATAAGTCACCAGCTGCGCTTCGAGCCACTGACGCTTATCACTCTCACGTGGAGGTAACGCCTGCCGTGAGAAGAGTGCCAGCATAAAGCGACGCTGTTCATTCAGCATTTTATTTTCAGCCAGCACCATCGGCAGTAACGAACGGAAAAAAAGTGATTTCTTAAGTTTTACGTCGGTAACGCTGCCCAGATCCTCTGGCAAAGGGTCCACCATCACGGGTGGCACCTCTGCATCTGCCGCTAACGGCCACGGGTAGTCGAGCCGTTCAAAGGCTCTCTCCAGCACCGCCACATCCGGTGCATTAAGTGGTGCAAGTGGCAGCTCCCATTCCGGCAGGGCGTGCTCTTTCGTCAGGTTCCAGCTGATGTAACCCAGCAGCCCTAGCACCGGCAACAACAGTGCCACCATCGCTATTTTTTTTATATTCACTACGCCACCCATTTTCGTGCATTTCTGAACATTCTTAACCATGGTCCCGCTTCACCCCACTCGGCCGGATGCCATGAGTGCTGAACCGCTCTAAATAGACGCTCGGGATGCGGCATCATAATCGTGAAACGTCCATCTTCTGTCGTCACACCTGTCACCCCCCCCGGTGAGCCATTCGGGTTAGCGGGATACTGTTCCGTTGCAGCACCGCGGTTATCAACAAAACGAAGGGTAGCGGTGGCCGCCTGTTCAAGCTGCGCAAGGCTCTGATCGTGACGAAACACCACTCGTCCTTCGCCATGCGCAACAGTTAT
The DNA here is from genome assembly GCA_011053135.1 of Chromatiales bacterium. GTDB lineage: Bacteria > Pseudomonadota > Gammaproteobacteria > SZUA-140 > SZUA-140 > SZUA-76. The sequence continues at coordinate 860 of DRLG01000017.1, read as the reverse complement.
CGGCATGCGAGAACCGGCCATGCCATCCAGGAATAGCGATGGCGATGAGAGCACCTCCACCAGTGAGAAACGCGCCTCAAACTGTTCAGAGATATTACGTTCAAAACGGGGCCACAGTTCGGCACCCGGAATTAAGGAAGAGAGACTGGACATCATCTGACAGCCGTTACAGACCCCCAGACCAAAGCTATCACTGCGCGCAAAGAAGGCGCTGAATTCATCTCGTGCGCGGCTATTATGCAGAATAGAACTGGCCCACCCCCGGCCCGCCCCCAGTACATCGCCAAATGAAAAACCGCCACACGCAACCAGCCCCTGGAAACCATCCAGCGAAATTCGACCAGAGAGTATGTCACTCATATGAACATCAACCGCACAAAAACCAGCGCGGTCAAAGGCTGCCGCCATCTCGACGTGGCCATTCACACCCTGCTCTCTCAGTACCGCGATGCGTGGGCGTTGCTGATTCACAAAAGGGGCTGCGATATCTTCATTCAGATCAAAACTTAGCTCGATATTCAGCCCGGGGTCCTGAAGGTCGAGGATCGCGTCGTACTCCTGCTGAGCGCAATCGGCGTTATCACGCAGGCGCTGTATCTGCCATGAGGTTTCTGACCAGAGCCGTTGATATTCGCTGCGCTCAGCTGCCAGCACCTCCTCCTGGTTTAACGTAATAACCACGCGATCATCACGATTGAGCCCTCCTATCGGATGGCAGTAGTCACCCAGCCCAGCCGCGTTAAACGCATCGAGAACGGCATCACGTTGATCACTCGCCACCTGTATAACGGCACCCAGCTCTTCATTAAACAGCGCCGCTAATATCGCCTGTTTAGCGCTTTTTTCAACCAGTGAATCCA
>DRLG01000016.1 GCA_011053135.1 Chromatiales bacterium | reverse complement strand
GGGATCGTTACCTGTCGACACCTGTTTTTTCAGATGCGCCCCATTCAGTTTAATCACAGGGGTTAAAATGGCACGTAAGCAGAAGCGTTCGCGTAAACGTTCATCCAGAAACAGAGGGCGGGTTGACCTTAAGCAGAGCAGCTACGCTGCAGTCGAGTCACTCACTCATGATTCACGAGGGGTTGCCCACCTGCATGGCAAAGCGGTCTTTATTGATGGCGCGTTGCCGGGTGAAGAGGTACTCTTTTCGTATCTCAAACGTAAAGGTAGTTACGATGAGGGGGGCGTTGCTCATGTGATTAAAGCATCGCCTGAGCGGGTGGAGCCGGGGTGTCCTCACTTTGGCATTTGCGGCGGTTGTAGTCTGCAACATATGGCCGCCGAGGCGCAGATCCACGCCAAGCAGCAGGTACTGCTCGATAACCTCAAACATATCGGCAATGTTGAAGCCACTCACCTGTTGCCACCGATGAGCGGGCCGCTATGGGGCTATCGCCGCAAGGCGCGTCTCGGTGTTAAATATGTGATTAAGAAAGAGAAGGTACTGGTCGGTTTTCGTGAGAAGAACAGCCCCTATCTGGCCGACATCGAAAGCTGCAGAGTGCTGCACCCCTCTGTGGGCAGGCAGATTAACGCATTGAAGGATCTGGTTGGTAACCTGTCGATCTACATGAGAATCCCGCAGATTGAGATTGCCGTGGGTGACGCCGACACTGCGATGATCTTTCGCCACCTTGAACCCTTTATCGATAGCGACATCGACAAGCTGCGCCACTTTGCACAGCAGCACAATGTGCTGCTCTATCTACAGCCAAAGGGGCCCGATACGGTCCATCTACTGTGGCCGGAGGGGGCGAAAGAGAGTAGTAAGGAAGCGCTCTGTTATCGTCTGCCGGAAGATAACGTCGAGTACCGTTTTGGGCCGATGAATTTTGTGCAGGTTAATAGTGAGATCAACCGCAAGATGATCGATAAGGTGATTGAGCTGTTAGATCTACAGCCCGAAGATCGGGTGATAGATCTTTTCTGTGGCCTCGGCAATTTTACCCTGCCGATGGCGCGACGCGTCGCCTCGATTGTCGGTATTGAGGGGGATGATGCGCTGGTAGAACTGGCGCGCCATAACGCAAAACATAACGGCATCGATAATGCTGAGTTTTATGCGGCCGATCTAACCAGGCCTGAACGATTACACCAGGCCGGTTTTGTCCCTGGAGAGAAGCCGTTTGATAAGGTATTGCTAGATCCCGCGCGTGCCGGGGCGCTAGAGATGATGGCTCCACTGGCGAAGTTAGCACCTAAACTGATCGCCTATGTCTCCTGCAATCCGGCGACACTGGCGCGAGATGCCAATGAACTGGTCAATAAACATGGCTACCGCATGAGCTGTGTCGGTGTGATGGATATGTTCCCCCACACCTCGCATGTTGAAGCGATGGCACTGTTCGAGCGAGATTGATAACGATGGCGCAGGAGATCGAAAGAAAATTTCTCTTAACCAGTGATGCATGGCGCAGTGAGGTCGATGGCTCCTGCCGCTACGTGCAGGGCTACCTTGGCAGCTCCGAAAAGGTCTCCATCCGTATTCGCACCTCGGGCGAAAAGGCGTTCCTTAATTTTAAGAGTGCCACGCTTGGAATTTCGCGCAGTGAATATGAGTATGAGATCCCGCTGGCAGATGCCGATGAGATGCTCGCCAGTTTTAGTGACGGACCATTGATCGAGAAGGTACGCTATTTTGTTCAGCGTGGTCACCACACCTGGGAGATCGATCTGTTTGAGGGCGATAATGCCGGGCTGGTTGTGGCAGAGATTGAGTTACAGCATGAGAATGAACCGTTTGAGAAACCTGCGTGGATTGGAGAAGAGGTCTCCGATGACCCGCGTTACTACAACGTCTCTCTGGTGACGCACCCTTTCTGTGAGTGGAATGGCTAGCTGATGCGCGGCGCGACAGGGAAACGAGTCGTTGCATCAATCCTGTTTTTGCTCTCGACGCTTTTATTGAGTAGCTGTTCTGCGCCCGATAACGGCGCACTGCGCTTCGGTCTCTCAAAGATGCCGGTCACGCTTGATCCGCGTTTCGCCACCGATGCCACCTCATCACGCATCAATCGCCTGCTATATCAGCGTTTAGTCGATTTTGATGCCGCTTCAATGCCGGTGCCGTCACTGGCAAGCTGGCAGAGAGTCACCCCGCTGCATTACCGTTTTACACTCACGCCTGATCGCCCACGCTTTAGCAACGGCGAGCGCCTCACCAGTGCCGATGTGGCAGCGACTTATGAATTTATTCTCGATAGCCGCAACGCATCGCCACACCGTCTCTCGCTAGCGCGCTCGATTGAGCGTATTGAAACCAGAGGGGAGGCGGTGATCGACTTTATCCTTAAAGAAGCCGATCTGCTTTTTCCCGGAAGACTCGGTATTGGCATTCTGCCAAAGTCGCTTATGGAGTCTGGCCACGAATTTAACCGCGCTCCAGTCGGCAGTGGTGGCTACCAGTTAGCGGCGTGGCCGGACGACACCCACCTAAGATTAAAGCGGCGCAGTGACCAGCTATTGCTGGAGTTTATAGAGGTCAAGGATCCATCGGTGCGGGTTCTAAAACTGGTACGCGGTGAGATCGACATGATGCAGAACGACCTGCCACCGGAGCTGATCCGTTATCTATCGCAGGAGCCCGGTCTCAATATAACGCATGGTGCCGGCTCTAATTTCGCTTACCTCGGGTTTAACATGCAAGATGAATTGACAGGGGTTGATAAGGTGCGGCAGGCGATTTCGCTGGCACTGGATCGTGACTCAATCATTCAATATGTGCTGGGTGGATCGGCTCAGCCAGCTAATGCACTGTTACCGCCAGACCACTGGGCGGGTGCGCCGACACTGCGACAGATTCCCTATGATCCCAAAGCGGCGCGGGCGCTGTTAAAGCCGCTGGGCTACACACCAGATAACCCGCTGCTGCTCACCTATAAGACCTCAAGCGATCCGTTTCGCCTGCGCCTCGCCACCGTGATTCAGCAGCAGCTTGCAGAGGTCGGTATCAAGGTCGAGCTGAAGAGCTATGACTGGGGAACTTTTTATGGTGACATCAAGGCGGGGCGTTTTCAGATGTACAGCCTGATGTGGGTTGGGATTAAACTGCCGGATATATTCCGTTACGTGTTTCATAGCTCCGCGGTGCCGCCGGCAGGGGCGAACCGTGGGCGCTTTATCGATGATGAGACAGATCGTCTGATTGAAGCGGCAGAGTCCGCCACTACCCTCGAGGCGCAGGCGGCATT
>DRLG01000015.1 GCA_011053135.1 Chromatiales bacterium | reverse complement strand
TCACTGGCGGTGGTGGAAAGATTCCCTTCCGGAACGCAGCTCTATCGCGACGGTGTGCCTGATGATGTGGTGCTTTACTTGCTTAAGGGTGGTTTAGAGATCACTCAGGGTGGCAAGACGGCTACCATTCAGGCCGATTCAGAACTGGCACTCAAACCCATTTCCAGTAAACATTTTTCCACAGCAGCCATTACCACTTCAGGTGAGGTAGATCTGGTCAGTATCGAAAAAGAGCTGATAGAGACCCTGACTGCGTGGGGCCAGATCTCAGCCCCTGAGACAGAGGTGGTGATGAGCGAAGAAGGGATCGTCACTATTGACCGCGCCAGCTGGCTGAACTCAATGATCAAGTCTCCCACTTTTAGAAAACTGCCCGCAGCGAATATTGAACAGCTGCTCAATAAACTGGAGCCGATTCGCGTCAATGCCGGTGACCTGATCATCAGGCAGGGTGATCAGGGTGATTACTTTTATATGATCAACAACGGTGTGGCGCTGGTGACCATTAACCCGGAGAATGATGAAGACTCGGTGATTATGGCAGAGCTTAACGAGGGGGCAAGCTTCGGTGAGGCGGCGCTGATCTCTGATAAGCCCAGGAATGCCACCGTTACGATGATGGAAGATGGTGTTCTGTTGCGCCTTGCGAAAGAGGACTTTATTAATCTGCTGAAACAGCCAACTCTGCGCTGGGTCGAGTTTGAGAAAGCGACCAGCATCATCAAACGTGGTGCAAAATGGATCGATGTTCGAACAGCCGAAGAGTTCCAGCGGGGCCATATTCCGGGTGCCATCAATATTCCGATGCGGGATCTACACAGGGTAGCGCGGGAGCTGAGCAATAAAATTCCTTACATCTGCTATTGTGAAAGCGGTACGCGTAGTTCGGCTGCTGCCTTTGCGCTCTCTCAGTATGAGGTTCGTACCGCGGTACTCAAGGGTGGCATCGAGGCGCTGTCCGAAGAGTCTCTTGAAGTGAGTAATGCCGCCGCCTGATTCAGGTGTCGCATTAAGGGCTGTTAATACCAAATAAGCATTCCTGAATATTTACCCGTGGAGAGGTGCGGTTTGTTAGAATGCAACGCATCATTCATGTTCAGAACAGTTAGCTATTAACGAACGCCACCATAAAATGGGCACCCTGAAGTCACACCTTAATCGCAGACTTACAAATCTTCGCCTTTCAATGGCCACCGTTGAGAGTGTGCCGCAGCTTGTAATGCTGGGGGCGCTCAGCGGTATCATCGCCGGTTTAGTGATCGTCGCCTTTCGTATCTTGATCGAACATACTCAGATGAGTTTTCTGCCCGGCGCAGATGCTGAAAACTACGAGGCGTTGTCGCCGATGATGCGCATACTGCTTGCGACCGCTGGCGGGTTAGTGGTTGGGCTGCTATTTCAATACATCGCAAAAAGCGCCGGGCAGGTGGGTGTGGTTCACACCATGGAGCGACTCGCCTACCATCAGGGACGTTTACCACTACGCAATGCGATCTGGCAATTTATTGGTGGTGCCACCACCATTATTAGTGGTCATTCAGTGGGGCGTGAGGGGCCGAGTGTTCATCTTGGTGCCGCAAGTGGTAGCTTACTGGGGCAGTGGATGCAGCTGCCGAATAGTAGCACTCGAACACTGGTTGCCTGCGGTGTTGCGGCCGCGATTGCGGCATCGTTTAACACCCCGCTCGCTGGCGTTATTTTTGCGATGGAAGTGGTGCTGATGGAGTACACCATCGCCGGTTTTATTCCGGTGATTATGGCGGCGGTGCTTGCAACGATCGTTTGCCACTGGTTTTTTGGTGCAGAGACCGCCTTCATCGTCCCTGATACCGGATTTGCCACCATTGCTGAGTTACCGTTTGTGTTGATCCTTGGGCTGGTGATTGGTGTGCTTGCCGCTGTTTTCATTGAGCTATTACAGCGCTTCTCTCGCATAAGTGCTCCGTTCCCCTTATGGCAGCGCACTACGATGGCCGGCTTTATCATTGGCATCTGTGCGTTAGCGACCCCGCAGATCATGGGGATTGGTTACGACACGGTGAATGCTGCGATGCTAGGTGAGATAGCTATCGGGATGTTAATCGCCATTACACTGGTGAAGATAGTGGCGACTACCGTTGGGCTGGGTTTAGGGCTGCCTGGTGGTTTGATCGGACCGACGCTGGTAATTGGCGCGACGGCAGGTGGCGTGATTGGTATTATCGCGGATCTGCTTTTCCCCGGTAGTATCTCATCTCCGGGCTTTTACGCCATCATCGGCATGGGCGCGATGATGGGGGCAACGCTACATGCACCGCTGGCAGCGCTGATCGCGATGTTAGAGCTGACCGCTAACCCGAGTATTATTCTGCCCGGCATGCTGGCGATTGTGATGGCAGACCTGATCAACTGCCACCTCTTTGGTAAGCCGTCGGTCTTTGTTATGTTGATTAAAGAGCGTGGCCTCGATTTTCATGATTCAGCACTTGCGCAGACGCTGCGCCGTATTGCAGTAGCAAATGTGATGGAAAGAGCTGTTGTGACCGCTGCACAACAGATTACCGCTGCCGAGGCAAACGCGATATTAAAAGAATCCCCCAGCTGGATCGTCATCAGTTACGGTAATCATCAGCATTCGCTATTGCCGGCAGCAGATCTTGCGCAGTACCTGCTTGCTGAAACAGAAGCTGTTTCCGGTATGGTAGACCTTCTTGATATTCCAGCAACAAGGCTTGATGCTTATACGATTCATCTACAGGCGTCACTGCAGGAGGCGCATGAGATGATATTCGCTGCGGGATGTGAGGCGCTATGTGTCATGCACAATGGGGTGGATGAGGAGCAGATCGTTGGTGTTATCACTCAGGAGATGATCGAAACGCACTACCAGTCATAAAAGGCTTACCCAAATGGTTGCTCCTTAAATACCTGCTGGATCTCTTCAACCTCTTTCTGATGGGTGAGTAGCGCCTCGACACAGTCTGTGTCGAGTTTCTCGCCTGCCATCTCATGCAGGGCGGCAAAGGCCCTTTCATTACTCCAGGCCTCTTTATATGGGCGGCGGCTGGTCAGCGCATCAAAGATATCGGCAACAGCAACGATGCGCGCCTCGAGTGGGATATCATCCCCAGCCCTCCCTTCCGGGTAGCCACTGCCGTTGATCGCTTCATGGTGACAGAGCGCAATATTGCGCAGGATATCTGTTTGATTAATGCTGCCGAGTGCAAAATTATCAACCAGTGCATCGATCATCTCCCGACCCTTATGGACGTGTGTTTTCATCACCGCCATCTCATCTTCCGTCAGGCTGCCGGATTTAAGCAGGATGTTATCGGGGATCGCAATTTTACCGATGTCATGCAGGGGTGAAAACATAAAAATATATTCGATGTAGCTATCATCCAGTTGGTACTTTTCTGCCAGTACCTGTGCAATCAGGCGGCTGTAGCGCGACATGCGGTCAAGGTGGCTACCGGTCTCCGGGTCGCGCTGGTGAGTAATTTGACCGGTGGTTTTGATCGCTGCAGAAAGGGTCTGAATAGAGCTCATCTCATTGATCACCATCAGGGCGATAATGTGGCCATGAAGATCAAGCTCTGCCAGCACCCTTTCATTAAACACCTCTTTCTCATAGGAGTTAAAAAAAAGAAAGCCAAAGAAGAGGCCATTATTAAACATGGGGGTTGTGTAGCTTGCGGCATATCCCTGGCGGCCGAGGCGCCGGGCGTGCTCTTTATTGTTATCCTCAAAGGTCAACATGTTATTAATGACGCGAGGTTTACCAAGCTCAAGGATCTTCTTTAGTGACGGCGCGTTATCAATGACTGTCTGGTAGTGGTCCAGCGGGTTGTCTTCACCACTGCTGTGCAGATAAGTGTGGAGTACTTTTGTCTCCTGGGAGTATAACGCGACCGCAATGCGTGCGATAAAGGGGTGGTTTTGCTGTACAGCCTTATGAGCAGAAACAATTTTCTCTTTCAACGGCGCACGATGGTTGAGAAAGGTTAGCGCATCATGATGAGAATAATCGTGATCCATAACTCTGACTCCACAGGGTGGTCTCGCTAGTAGAGAGCACCCCTTGTGATCTGTGAGTTGAGGACTATAGCATGTGTCGAGATCTCGATGCATCAGGATTGCAGTTAAGCGACAGGATTTTTCAGCAGTTGGCAGGTAAATCGGTGCGGCCACAGCGTCGTTATGTTTGTTTACAGATAGCCAATAACTATCATCGCTGGGGTCATAAAAATAGTTTGATGATTGAAAGATTCAGGGACTATTGAATCAGAAAAGTGAGCAAGGATGAGACGTACAGACAAAACATTGCTTGAGCAGATGCAGATACGTTTTTGAGTTGCTGAGATTCTTATGAGCGATCAACCCGCCGTTCGGTAGGTATAACCTCATCAAGAAGGTTCCCCAGCGGCACAAGCTCTTCATAGCGTTTACACACATCAACCAGATAAGACAATGTCCGTGGGATATCCTGAAGATAAGCGGGCTTGCCGTCACGAATATTCAGTCGAGCAAAGATGCCGAGCACCTTCAGATGGCGTTGTGCCCCCATCAGGTCAAACCATTTGATGAACTGCGCTTCGCTTACATCGTCAATAATACCGCCTGCTAACAGGCGCAGATGGTAGCTGCGTACCCAGCCAAGCAGCTGTGTACGCGGCCATGCGATATAACAATCTTTTAGCAGTGACACCAGGTCGTAGGTGATCGCGCCGATTACAGCGTCCTGAAAATCGAGTACGCCGGGGTTGTCTTTATCAACGACCATCAGGTTACGAGAGTGGTAATCACGGTGTACCAGCACCTGTGGCTGTAGAAGTGCCGACTGTGCCAGCTGTTCGAAACTGTGGCTGAGTGTGGTGTGTTGTCTCTCAGTTAGTTCAATATTGAGGTGGTTGCCAATATACCATTCGCGCATCAACTCCATTTCGCCTATCAGTAGTGGGCGATCATAGGGCGGTAACTGCATATCACCTTCAGTGGTGGCCTCCTGGAGTCGCAGCAGCGCATCAAGGGCATCACTGTAGAGCTGATCAACTGTCTCGGCGTTTAGTCGATCAAGATACTGTACCGTGCCCAGGTCAGAGAGCAGCAGGTAGCCCTGCTCAAGGTTCTGTTGCAACACGCGTGGCACATTGAGGCCTGCTTTGGCCAGCAGACTGGCGGTGTTAATAAATGGTACGCAATCTTCCTTTGCGGGAGGGGCATCCATAATAATCAGGCTTTCACTGTTATGATCAATACGGAAATAGCGGCGAAAGCTGGCGTCGCCCGAGGCCGGTCTGATTGTTGTAAAGGGAATGCCGAGGTCACTGCGTAACCACCGCTGAAGATCGATTAACCGCTGGTCATCCTGCATTTTCATGCGCCCTGTGGTGGTTACCAGATAGATGCCTGAAAATTCTAATGCTCTTTGCGCGCAGGTCATCCGCGACCATATAAAAACAGGGCACGCCGATTAAAATGAGCGCGGTGGCAAAGAGTAAGCCGAAACCGAGGCTCACCGCCATCGGAGCAAGAAAAGCGGTCTGTCCAGTTGAGAAAAAGATGAGCGGCGAGATGCCCAGAAATGTTGTGATGCTGGTTAGCAGGATCGGCCGCGCGCGCACTCGGCCCGCTTCAACCATCGCCTCGATTCTCTCTTCGCCTTTGGCGCGCATCTTTTTGGCGAAGTCGACCAGAATAAGAGAGTCGTTAACGATGATTCCGGCAAGGGCGAGGAAGCCGACCATCGAGAGAAACTGCAAATGAAAGCCCATCACAAAGTGCCCCACGATGACGCCGATCACCCCAAATGGAATCGCAAACATCACCACAAACGGGTCGAGCAGTGATTTAAACAGCGCGGCAAGAATAAAAAAGATGAGCGCCAGTGCAATGATAAACGCGCTTATCATATCGCGCATCGATTCACTCGCCTCTCGTTTTTCGCCCATAAAGATCAGCTCGACACCGGGGTGACGTTGGGAGAGCTCCCCGAATTTATCCTGAATGTAATCGGAGACCTCGATCGGTGTGGTCACATTTGCATCGACCTCGGCAGTGACTGTCGCAAGGCGCTGCATATCGCGCCGTTTTACGGAATCAAAACTGCGCCCAAACTTAATATCGGCGACATCTTCAAAATAGACGGTTTTGCCGTTATCGAGCACGATACGCTGCTCTCCCAGCGTTGCGGCCTGCTGGCGTATCGATTCTGGATAGATCACCCGAACGGGTAGACGTTTATTATCTCGGGTGACGTGCGTCACTTCGATCCCCTGGTAGCCACCGCGGATGGCCTGGGCAAGTTTTGCCTGGGTGAGTCCGAGCTGGCGGCCGCGATCATTAAGGGTGTACTGATATTCGAGTTTACCGGGTTCAAGGTCCTGGCGGATGTCGTAGACGCCGGGCAGCTCCTGCAGTGCCCGTTTGACCTCTTCGCCAATCTCGCGCAGTTGATCAAACTCTTTTCCGACCACACCAATCTCAATGTCCGCGCCAGCGGGGCCGCCGGCAGGCCGTAGGATCGATAGCCGCTGAAGCCCTGCGATAGTCTGTAGCCGTTCACGCAGGCGGTTGATGATCTCGGTGGTGCTACGTTTGCGCGTCCCTTCCCAGTCAAAGCGCAGGCTGACGACTGGTGAGATCCAGCGGTCGATAAACCCCTCTGGGTGCGGTTTTTTAAGGTCGATCACCAGCTGAATGTAGTTGCTATCAAACTTCACCGTATTGAAATCGATAAAGGTGACGCCCACATTGGTGAGCTGGCTTTCCAGCTCATCTTCGCTAAGTTCTGCAAAGACCTCGGCTTCCATCTGCCTGGCAAGTACAGCGGTATCCTGCAGGCTATAGGTGTTGGGTGCCTCAGCATTAATAAAAAACTGCCCGGAGTCCACTGAGCCAAATAGTTCAAATGAGCTGCGGGTAGATGCGGTGACGAGGGTGATCAGCAGCAGGCCGACGATGGCGATACACATAAAATAGCGGTTATGCAGTGACCAGCGCACAAAGTGGGTGTAACGTTCGAGCCATTTTTTCCAGTTGATCAGGGTTGGGCCTGTTTTGCGCTTCTGTACTTTCAGGATCTCTTTGGCGTGAGAGGGGAGAACGCCAAAGGCCTCGATTAATGAGCCGATCAGGGTGCAGATCACAATGATTGGGATGACGGCGATAAAAGCCCCCATGGTGCCGCCGATGGCAAACATCGGCATGAAGGCGGCGACAGTTGTGGCTGTCGATGCTACCACCGGCCAGTAGACCTCACGTGCACCGACAATCGCGGCGCGTTCTGCGGGGACGCCGTTTTCCATGTGACGGTAGATGTTTTCGGTAACGATGATGGCGTCATCCACCACCATCCCCAGCACAACCAGAAAGGCAAAGAGTGAGACCATGTTGATGGTTACGCCAAAGGTCTCCATCAATGTCACCGCAAAGAGAAATGAGACCGGAATACCAAGCGCGGTAATCAGCGCGACGCGGAAATTAAGAAAGAGATAGAGCGATAGCAGCACCAGAATCAGGCCGACCACGGCGGATGATTTAACTGTTTCAAGGCGAGTTTTGACATAGACTGAAAGATCGCTAAAAACACCGAGTTTCACTGAACTGGGCAGTTCACTGCGCATCTGTCTGGTCAGTTCACGAACCTGTTCTGATATCTCGATGGTGGATGATTCGGCCGTCTTGGTTACGATCATGTTGACCGATGAGCGGCCGTTGAAACGCGCCAGGGTACGCGGCTCTTCCAGGCGGATGCTGACGTTGGCGACTTCACCCAGTAGCAGTTCACCGCCGTTGTTGCTGTGGCGCAAGACCAGTTGAGAGATCGCTTCTGCTTCAGGCTTAACCCCTTTGCCGCGCAGCAAAATATCCCCCTCTTCCGCCTTAATGGAGCCGCCGGGTAGATCTTCGAGATTGTCGCGCAGCACCTGCGTGATCTGTGCGAGTGAGACCTTAAGTACGGCCATGCGTGCGGGGTTCACTTCCACCCACAGCTCCCATTCACGGTTGCCTGAGATACCGGCGCTGGCGACACCGGGAATGGTGAGCAGGCGGCGTTTGACCTCATCGGCCAGTTCAAACAGGTGGCTGCGTGAGACATCGCCATATAGCGCGACGCTGATGACGGGAATGCGCGATTTCATCTGGGTCAGTTCGGGCCGTTCGGCATCGTCCGGCAGGTCGCTGATGCGCTCCAGGATTGATCGCGCATCATTGACGAATTCGCTCACATCGGTGCCCGACTTTAGATCGATAATGATATTGGAGAGTCCTTCACTACTGGTCGAGGTGATGGAGTCGATCTCCATCATATCGTCAAACTCCTCTTCGATCGGCAGGCTGACGAGCCGCTCCATCTCTTCTGGTGAAGTGCCTTTATAGACAGTCGTTATCTTGATTTTGTCCATCTCGACGACTGGAAACATCTCCTGTGGTAGCTGGTACCACGACAGCACGCCCATGATCAGCACCAGCACCAGCAGCAGGTTGGTGATGAGCGGATTGCCGATACTGAAGCGAATCAGGCGCATGTGATATTAGTCCTGAGCACGTTGCTGGTGATCACTCATAAACCACAGACTGGCCGTCAGTGAGGAAGGCGACATCACGAGCAACAACCATTTCACCCGCCTCTATATCACCGCTAACCACCTGCAGCGCTCCCTGGCGGATACCGCGTGTCACCGCCACGCGGCGCAGTGTGCCCGCCTCTGCAATGAAGATAAAACTTTCGCTATTGTGGTGCAGGATGGCGGAGACCGGAACAACCAGCGCTGCGGGCAGCGTCTTGAGCTTGAGAGAGGCCGTTGCCTGTGCGCCGGCGTGGAGGCCGGTACCGTCGAGGCGGATGCGCACGGCATGGGTGAAGGTCTGTGCATCAGGGCTGATCTGTAGCGCGATGATGCTACCGGTGCGCTGTTCACCATCGATCTCGACCTCCACCTGCTGGTGCAGGCGTAACATCATCGCAACAGCACCATTCACATCGATGATGAGGTCGAGCTGATCAAGCTGCACCAGCTCGAGCGCTACCTGGCTTGGGGTGACATAGTCACCGACCTCAACAGCGATAGCATTAACGACACCGGCATAGGGGGCGATGAGTCTGGTGCGCGCAAGATTGCGTTTTGCGCGTCTTACTGCTGCACGCTTGAGTTCCAGCCGCGCCTCACTGCTATCGACACTGTATCTGAGCTGCTCTTCTTCGCGTTGCTGCTGAATCAGTTGTTGACTGGCGGTGTCTCGCATGGAGCGTGATGCGAGCGATTTTTGCCCTAGCTGATCAAGCCGCGCCACCTCTCGGGCCTGAAGCGCACGGTTCTCGCTAACGAGTTTTAGCAGACGTCGGTCACGCGCTACTGCGTTGAGTTCCTGCGCAAGCTGCGCCTCCGCTTCCGCCAGCGCGTCCTGCTGGTCGCCGCGATGGAGCGAGAGCAGCAGCTCACCCCTCTTTACGTGAGTACCCGGTTCAACCTGTCGCGTCACTACCTGCCCAGAGAGTTCAAAGTGGAGCGCACTGCTACGGATCGGCTGTAGATGCCCGCTGGCTCGAACAATGGGTTCGATATTTTGCTGCACAATCGGCTGCAAGGTGACCTGTGTGGGCGGAATTTCACGCAGATCTGGTTTTTTCTGTGGCGATGTGACAAGTAGCACGACGATCAGGGAAATCACACAGAGAATGAGAATCAGGATATACTTTGGCGATATTTTTTTGACTTGTATATCCGCATTACTCATACAATTACCATACCTGTTGGTTAACCTGACCTGAAACTGTCTTGCATATACTTTACCATTCAACTCAGTTAGATAAACAGTCATCTCGACAAAACAGGCGAGCCGCTGTAGTGAGAGCCGAATTATCAAGATCGGCACCTCTTGGCGCTATCCTGAGTCTATTGTTAACTGTGCCACTGTTGTCTATTAGCGGCCAGGCTGTAGCAAATGAGTGGCAGCTGTGTCGTCACTATCTAGCCCCTTATCATCGCAGTGATCCGACCCTTGGCGAGAGCATCAAGATCACGGCGGATGAAGGGCGTGCCATTGGGCAGGAGATTTATGAGATGAGTGGTGGGGTTGAGGTGCTGAGGGGGGATCAGCTGCTACGTTCCGAGAGTGCCCGTTACTATAAAAGTGAAGAGCGACTTGATACCAGTGATGGACTTTTTTTTTCCACCCCGGATGCGATATTTGAGGGCGATAGCGGTTCTATCAATCTTGCAGATTCCAGTGGCAATATCAATAACGCACAATTTCGGATACGCGCTAAAAATGTGCGTGGTGATGCTGAACAGATCATCTTTGAGTCGCGCAATGTCACGGTTTTGCGCGATACAACCTATACCACCTGTGACCCTGGCCGCGAAGACTGGCTGATGCGCTCCAGCAAGATGAGGCTCGACCGCGAGAGTGGGATCGGTAGTGCACAGCATGCGGTGCTGTCGTTTATGCACGTGCCATTTCTCTATCTGCCCTATATTTCGTTTCCGATTGATGATCGTCGTAAGTCAGGGTTATTGCCGCCCAGCTACCGCAGTTCGGAGATTTCTGGCAGTGATGTCACTATCCCTTTCTATTTAAATCTTGCACCGCAGTATGATGCCACCATCACCCCGCGTTTTATCTCCAGACGTGGCACCCTGCTGGGCAACGAGTTTCGCTTTCTAACGGCGCGCCATAACGGCATTCTTAATCTTGATTATCTATCGAATGACAAGCTTTATGGTAAAACACGTGGGCAGGCAAAATATCGCCATGAAGGGCGGTTTACCCCTCGCCTGACAACAAGTGTCGATATTAATTATGTTTCAGATCCTGACTATTTTAGCGAGTTAAGCAACAGCCTCAGCCTCTCTAGTCTGACCCATGTAGAGCGCCGCGCAGATCTTAGGTATCAGGGGGATCTGTGGAAATCACAGTTGCGGTTGCAGTCATACCAGACCGTTGATGAAGGCATTGCGGACGCCTCTCGCCCCTACCAGCGGCTGCCTCAGTTCACCTTTAGCAGTCTGTTTCCGCGCACGGATAATAGTTGGCACTATAGCCTCAGTGGTGAATATGTCTACTTTGATGCGACCGATCGTTTAACGGGAAGCCGCCTGGATCTTCAACCAGAAATCAGCCTGCCATTGACGACCGCCGCGACCTATCTAACCCCAGCATTAAAACTACAGAGTACGATCTATTCACTGAATAACCTGTCTTCCACTGGTGAAAGACGCCTGAGTCGAACGGTACCACTATTAACAATCGATAGCGGGGTCTTTTTTGAACGTGATACGGTGGTGGCATCACGCCAGTACCTGCATACGCTGGAGCCACGTCTTTTCTACCTCTATGTGCCGTACCGAGACCAAAGCAGGTTACCCCTGTTTGATAGCGGCGCACCAGATTTCAACTTCACCCGCCTCTTTGTCACCAACCGTTTTAGCGGCGTTGATCGTGTTGGCGATACCAGCCAGATCACCGCGGCACTCACTACCCGCATGATCGAAAGTGATAGCGGTAAAGAGCGCTTCAACGCCAGTATCGGGCAGATTTTCTATCTTAAAGATCGTAAGGTCGGAATAAATGGCAATGTGATCGATCGCAGCAGCAGCTCCGACATCGTTGCCGAGAGCATCGCTTTTCTACGAAACGATGTGGTGATTGATGCCGACTATCAATGGGATATTGAGAAGCGTGAAACGGCGAGGGGGTCGATGCAGTTGCGATACAAGCCATCATCACGGCGAATCTTTAATATCGGTTATCGCTATCGAAATAGCAGTCAGGAGCAGGTCGATGCCTCGATGCTGTGGCCGTTACCATTCACAAAGCGCTGGCACTTTGTGGGACGCTGGACTCAGTCACTGCTTGATGATCAGACCATCGAATCCTTTTCCGGTCTCGAATATCAGAGCTGCTGCTGGAAGGTGCACCTTATCTCACACCGTTATATCAATAAGGAATTAGCAAACCTGGCTGGAATAGACCCTTATGAGCGTACCGTTTTTCTGCAGTTAGAGCTTAAAGGGATGGGTAAAGTGGGTAAAAGCGTCGATCAATTGCTGGAAAATGGTATCCTAGGCTACCAGTAGTAAGTTGGTCTAAATTTCTGAACAGCAAGCGGATTTCACATGAGGCTATTTTTTCGATTCTTCACTCTGTTTCTGATAATGGGGGCGGTTGCAACACCTCTATTGGCTGAAGAGAGGGTTGTGACGCTGAACCGCATTGTTGCCGTCGTTAACGATCAGGTTCTCACCCAGAATGAACTAAAGAATGAGCTGTTTGCAGTACGCCAGCAGTTACGTCAGCAGGGGATTCGTCCACCCAGCGAAGAGGTGCTGAGAAAACAGGTGCTGGAGCGCTTGATCACGACCCAGATTCAGCTACAGCAGGCGGCTTTGCTGGGGATAGTGGTCGATGAAGAGACGCTTAACAACACCATCAAGAACATTGCTGCACAAAATAATCTGACACTAGCGGAGTTTCGCGACGTATTGCAGCGCGATGGTTTCAAGTTTCCGCTGTTTCGCGAGGATATCCGCAAAGAGATCATCATTCGCCGTCTACGCCAGCGACAGGTAGAGAGCCGTATCTCGGTGACGGCGCAGGAGATTGATGACTTTATTGCAACGCAGAAGGCGCAGGGGAATATTAATAGCGACTATCATCTCGGCCATATTTTGGTGTCGCTGCCTGATGAGGCGACACCGGCGCAGATTAAAGCGGCAAAGAACCGGGCGCTGGCAATTTTACAGGAGCTAAAAAGTGGGGCCGATTTTAAACAGACTGCGATTGCACGTTCTGATGGTCGGCAGGCGTTGCAGGGTGGAGATCTCGGCTGGCGTAAGAGTGGCGAGTTACCAACGTTGTTTGCAGATGTCGTCATGAACATGAAGGTGGGTGATGTGAGTGAGCCGATTCGTAGCGCGAGTGGCTTTCATATTGTGACCCTGTTTGATTTCCGTGATTCTGAGCGCCACATCATAAGGCAGGTACAGGCGCGTCATATCCTGATTAAAGAGGAGGCTGATGATGAGGTTAAACCTGAGGCTCAGCTAAAAGAGATTCGCGACCATCTTCTGTCTGGCGGGGACTTTGCGACATTGGCAAAGCGCTTTTCCGATGATATTGGTAGCGCGCAAAATGGCGGCGACCTCGGCTGGGTGAGCCACGGTGTGATGGTGAAGCCGTTTGAAGAGGTGATCTTTAATCTGAGAGATGGTGAGATCAGCGCCCCCTTCGAAACCCAGTTTGGTTGGCATATTGCGCAGGTGCTCGCGCATCGTGATTTTGATAATACCGAAGAACACAATAATACCAGGGCGCGTGATCTGATTTTCCAGCGTAAATCTGAAGAGGAGTATCTGAGCTGGCTGCGCAAGATACGCGATGAGGCCTACGTCGAGTACCGCCTTGACGACTAGTGCTGGTTTAGCTGCTCCGGTGGCGATTACCGCAGGTGAACCGGCCGGCATCGGCCCGGATCTCTGCATTCAGTTAACGCAGCTATCGCTACCGTTTGAGTGGGTGGTGATAGTCGATCCCGAGCTGCTACGCCTGCGTGCTCAGCAGTTAGCGATCGAGATAAAGATAGAGCTGTACGATGCCGCCAACGCCCCATCACGACTGCCGCCCGGTACTGTGCGGGTCATCCCTGTTGACTGCCCGCAACCGGAGGTCTGTGGGGTGCCCGCTATTGCCAATGTAAATTATCTGCTGGACACGCTGCGGCTGGCGGTGAAAGGTTGTCTCAATGGTCGCTTTGCAGCGATGGTGACCGGCCCACTGCATAAGGGCATTATTAACGCAGCGGGCATTCCATTTAGTGGCCACACCGAATTCCTTGCTGATGAAAGTGAGACCGAGCAGGTGGTGATGATGCTGGCAACGG
>DRLG01000014.1 GCA_011053135.1 Chromatiales bacterium | reverse complement strand
TGGGCACTCTCCAACCGGCACGCCCTCGCCCTGCGCGCCTCACTGGGCCTGCGGGATGGCCTGCTCAACCGCAGCAAGGAAGATCGCAACAACTACCTGGCCCTCGGCCTGCAATACGACTATCTCAGCGGCTTTCTGGGCCTTTCCGGCTGGGGCATCACCCCGACCGTCTATCACAGCTTCAAGGAACCCGCCGTCGGCGAACGCACCACGGTGGGTGGCGACATTCATGTGGGGGTACTCAAGAACCGGTTACGGGTGGGGCTTGGTGTGCGGGACTTTGATGATGCCGGGAATAGCTGGTTTTTGCAGATCGGGATCGCGGATTTGCCAGGGTTGGTGTATTGGATGACTCGGTGACGACTTATTAAAAGTCTCATAAATATCCAGACTGAAATTTGCCGATTACGACCTGTAGGAGCGGCGCGAGCCGCGATGGGTTACCTTTTCGCGGCTCGCGCCGCTCCTACATAAAATTTGCGTTAAGATAATTATGAGACATTTAATAATCTTTGCCCAAGAGTCTTGGGATAGGTTGATCTTCGTTCCTGCAATACGGACAAAAAGACTCTTCTTGTCCCTTTGTTATCCGTGTTCCTGCTTTGACTTTGATATATCCTGGCGAGCACTCATCTTCTGGTCGCTGCCTTACAGATCTACCATCTGAATCTGACAGAACTGATACGTTTATAGCGCATTAGTCTTGGCAGCACTATCGAATATTGTGCCCCCCTTTGCTGGAATAGCCAAACTATGCAGTTTGAATCTTCGATGAATATTGCTCAATATGTTTAAGCATAATTTGCACGTAGCAAGGTCTTTATCGAATTTCTTAAATTGTTCCATTTTCTCGATTTTTTACGTTTGAATTGAGCAGCGCGCGGTAGCGCGTCCGGCACCGAAGGGGCGAACTCGAATGAATTGTTAGGCACTGGATCATTCATACATTTCCATCTCTTCTTCCAACGTCTGTTTGATCTTCTGAGGTGTTATCTCCCTTATCGTTTTTCGCCCAATCCTGATTTTCGAGACATTTCTGCTCTTTGTTTTATCATATAGCCATGCTGCGAAAAGGCTGAGCTCAATTGTTACTGACACATCGACGATAAACTGGAGTATCGCCGGAATATCGAACCCTCGCCGCTCAATTGTGCCCTGATAGGTAATTGTGACCCCTCCCGGCGCTTCAACTATCGCCCCAGAACTTAGCGACCCATCCTTTCCAACAATATCAAAACCGAGCCGAATGTTTGGGGTTTCAATTTCTAACGGTAGTTTCATGCTTGCACCTAACGTTCAAATCAGCCGCCGACGAAGGAGGTCGGCTGGATTTGTTTGTTAGACGCCCATCTCCAATTCGGTAACTGATCTTTCTCGACCCGATTTCCAATTATGAAAAGATAGTTAGTTTCTTGATTTTCCGGGAAATATGCATTGGCTTTGTTCAGCATATCCACCAGCTTTATTAGCTTTCTATCCAGCCATTCCCTCCTGGCATTAGTAGTTTTTTCATATTCATTCCAATCATAGAAAATAATCACCTTTAGCGGTGATCGCCAAAATATAAGCTTCCACATTTCTTCTTCTACATTATCGCCCTGCTCATGTTCTATGAGCACATTCAACTCCGAAGGATATGTTCTGTTTTGTCGATAGAGGTTTTCTCCTCCAACATAAAGAGCATCTAACGTATAATATTCGCGCTTGTATTCTAATTCTGTTTTATTTTCGGTTAGACGGGTCATTATGCTCGCGAGAAACCCTTCATTACCAAACATGAAGTTTGTCCATCTATTGGAGTCTCCATAAATATCAGAGACCTCATGTCTGTTTTTTTCAACTCGAGAATTCCATTCGTTTTTAAAGGCCTCCAGGAAATCGCATGGTTGTATCCGCGTCATATGTTCTTCCTAGCGTCTAACAGAATATTAGGCGGACAGGTCGAATTTCTAACTTAAAGTCTTCTGGATAACCCCCTAAAATCCATCCTGCAACGCCTCTCAATAACCACAAGCATAGTCCGGCCAGCACACATCGGCAAGCCATTTCACTCTTGGCAGATTAAGGACATTTCCTGCAAATCTAGTACTTTACAGTGAGCTCCTGAAGATTCACTACACTGCTCCCGCATAATGACATTAACCCTGCCTTTGACGACAGGTTTCTTTGTCTGCCTGAAGGCAGGCGTCGAACGGGGATACTGTTTCGAGCGTCGGCGCTGATCAGGACCTTGAACCGTTACGACGGACTGACTTGTATCGCGATTTTGGCATGCCCCGCCCCTTCCCCGGCTGCCATCTGGGCACAAGATGGCGTTTTCCATTGCCGATGAGGTCTGCCCGCCCCATGCGCTTGAGCGCATCGCGCAGAAGGGGCCAGTTTTCAGGATCGTGGTAGCGGAGGAAGGCCTTGTGCAGGCGGCGTCGGCGGGCGCCGCGGACGACGGAGACCTTTTCCGAGGTTCGGGAGACCTTGCGCAGGGGGTTGCGGCCGGTGTGGTACATGGCGGAGGCGATGGCCAGGGGGGTGGGCAGGAAGGC
>DRLG01000013.1 GCA_011053135.1 Chromatiales bacterium | reverse complement strand
TGAGAACGACACCGTCGCAGTTGAAGAGATTCGCTTTGGCGATAACGACACGCTGGCGGGGCTGGTCACCAACCTGGTCGAGGCTGAACTGCTGGTGATGCTGACCGATCAGGAGGGGATGTATGACAGTGACCCGCGCAATAACTCTGCAGCCAAGTTTATCCACGAAGCACAGGCGGGTGACCCGGCATTAGAGGTGATGGCTGCCGGCGGTGGAAGTGGACGGCTAGGGCGTGGTGGCATGTTAACCAAGGTAAGGGCGGCCGAACGAGCGGCGCGATCGGGCGCACTGTCGATTATCGCCTCTGGGCGTGAGCCCGATGTACTGGCTCAGATTGCTGATGGCAGGGCGTTGGGGACGATGATCGTGCCGGCGGCAGAGCCGTTGATGGCGCGTAAGCAGTGGCTGGCCAGCCAGCTCAACCTTAGCGGCAGGCTGGTGCTAGATGAGGGGGCCGTTAACGTGCTGAAGGCGTCGGGCTGTAGTCTGCTGGCGGTCGGTGTTGTGGCGGTTGAGGGTGAATTCCAGCGCGGTGATGTTGTGGCTTGCGTTGATCAGGCGGGTGAGGAGGTTGCGCGTGGTTTAATCAACTATAGCGCACAGGAGAGCCGCAAGATTCAGGGGCGCGCTAGCGAGCAGATTGAGGCGCTACTGGGTTACGTTGATGAGGCTGAGCTGATCCACCGTGACAACCTGGTGCTAATGGGGAAATAGCGTTGAGCCAATAAAAAAGCCGCTCTCTTTCGAAAGCGGCTTTTTCTGTTGTACTGCCAGGCTGAATTACATCGCGTTGATGTGTTTATTCATGCGGCTTTTATGGCGTGCAGCCTTATTCATGTTGATGATTCCTTTGCGGGCCATCACATCAAGAATCGGCTTGGCGACCTTGTATGCCGCTTCGGCCTCTGCTTTATTGCCAGCCTCAATTGCGTTGACGACCTTTTTGGTCGCGGTGCGCATTTCAGAGCGCATGCTGGCGTTATGGGCGCGGCTCTTTTCGGCTTGCTTTGCGCGCTTTTTGGCTTGTGCTGAATTGGCCAAGGTTGTTGCTCCTGTTCTATTTTTGCAGCGGGATTATCTCCGCTGGCGTCACTATATTCGTAAAGGTCGCATACTATGCGGATTCTGGCCGGGTTTGTCAATCCTTGTAGCCAACTTTGGCGCTAATAAATGAGCGCTGGAAGAATTGACGATGTAGGGGTAAGATCTGGATTTTACAGGAAATTCAGAGGGAATAGCGAGTTTGGGACGCGCTAAGTGAGTAAAAAATTACTGAAATCAACCGCCACCGTGGGTGGAATGACGTTGATTTCTCGCCTCCTTGGGTTGGTGCGGGATATTGTTTTTGCCCGTCTGTTTGGTGCCAGCATGGGGGCGGACGCCTTCTTTGTCGCCTTCAAGATTCCCAACTTTTTTCGTCGCCTGTTTGCCGAGGGGGCATTTTCACAGGCTTTTGTGCCGATACTGTCGGAATACAAAAGCCAGCGCGAGCACGACGAGGTGCGCGGTCTGATCGATAGCACTGCCGTATGGCTGGCGAGTGTGCTGTTTATCGTCACGTTGATCTGTATCATTGCCGCGCCGCTGCTGGTGATGGCCTTCGCGCCGGGCTTTCTTGATGACCAGCCCAAATATGAGCTGACCACTGAGCTACTGCGCATCACCTTCCCTTATCTACTGTTCATCTCGTTAACGGCGCTGGCCGGCGGCATTCTCAACACCTACGGAAAGTTTGCCGTGCCCGCCTTTACTCCGGTGCTGCTGAACCTCTGTCTGATTGGTGCGGCACTGTTTATTGCGCCGCTGCTCGATGAACCGGTGGTGGCGCTGGCGTGGGGCGTTTTTTTGGCCGGGCTTGCGCAGCTCGGTTTTCAGCTGCCGTTTCTGTGGCGGATGAAGTTACTACCGAGGCCACGTTTTGATCGTGCCCATGAAGGGGTCAAACGTATCTTTAAACTGATCATCCCGGCGGTGTTTGGTTCGTCCGTGGCGCAGGTGAACCTGCTGTTCGACACCCTGATAGCGTCGTTTCTTGTGACCGGTAGCGTTAGCTGGCTCTACTATTCTGACCGCTTAGTGGAATTTCCACTCGGCGTGTTTGGCATTGCGGTGGCGACGGTGATTCTGCCAG
Organism: Chromatiales bacterium; assembly: GCA_011053135.1. Classification (GTDB taxonomy): domain Bacteria; phylum Pseudomonadota; class Gammaproteobacteria; order SZUA-140; family SZUA-140; genus SZUA-76. The sequence continues at coordinate 5,911 of DRLG01000013.1, read as the reverse complement.
CATTATCGCGACGCTACTCCGAGGCGTCGCCCGAGGCGTTTAGCCGCACCCTCGACTGGGCGCTGCGGCTGGTGGTGATTATCGGTGTGCCCGCGACCATTGGGCTCTTTTTACTGGCGGGGCCGATGCTCTCAACACTGTTTCAGTACGGCGCGTTTACTGCCGCGGATGTGACAATGGCCAGCATGAGCTTGATGGCCTACTCGCTGGGGCTGCTCGGCTTTATCTTTGTAAAGGTGCTGGCACCAGGTTACTACGCGCGCCAGGACACAAAAACCCCGGTGAAAATTGGGATTATCGCGCTGGTCACCAATATGGGGTTAAATGTGCTATTTGTGGTGCCGATGGTGATGTTCGACATCGCCGGGGCCCACACCGGGCTGGCGCTGGCAACCTCACTGTCGGCCTTCCTTAATGCGTGGCTGCTCTATCGCGGCCTGCGTCGCGATGGTGTCTACCAGCGACAGCAGGGGTGGGGCTGGGTGATGTTACGTGTGCTGCTGGGCGGTTTTCTGATGGCGCTGCTGCTGTGGTTTGGTATCGATGAGATTGCCGCGTGGGAGATGTGGCCGTGGTGGCAGCGGATGTTGCAGTTGCTGATGTGGGTGGCGGCTGGTGGTGCGCTCTATTTTGCAGTGCTGTGGGTGATGGGGGTACGGCCGCGCCATTTGAAGATGACCGATTATTAGCTGGTAAAGGTAAAGGGGAGGAGGGGCTGTTGCTCTTCCCCCTCTCCCCCGCCTTGCTTTATACTCGCTGCTTTTATCTGCATTGGGCTGCCATCGGCATGGAACTGATTCGAGGACTGTATAATCTGCGCCCGCACCATCGTGGTTGCGTGGCGACGATTGGCAACTTCGACGGCGTCCATCTCGGCCACCAGGCGGTGCTGGGGCAGCTGTCGGAGCAGGCCGATGAGCTGGGTCTGCCGCTGGTTGTGATCACCTTTGAGCCGTATCCACAGGAGTTTTTTGCGCCTGCTGGCGAATCACCCCCGCGCCTTACTCGCCTGCGTGAAAAACTACAGGTGCTGCGTCGCTACGGGGTGGACCGGATGCTGGTGCTCCGTTTTGACAGGGCGTTGTCGCAGATGTCGGCAGAAGCGTTTATCAAACGGCTACTGGTGGAGGGGCTTGATGTGCGCTATCTGGTGGTGGGTGATGATTTCCATTTTGGCCATCATCGTCAGGGGGATGTTGCAATGTTGCGCGCGGCGGGCGAAAAGCACGGCTTTCAGGTGGTTGAGATGTACACCTTCAATATCGATAACGAACGGGTCAGTAGCACCCGTGTTCGTGAGGCGTTGAGTCGAGGTGAACTGAATCGTGCGGCTCAACTGCTGGGTCGCGCCTATCGAATCTCTGGGCGCGTGGTGCATGGAGAGCAGCGAGGTCGAACGATCGGTTTTCCGACTGCCAACATCCACCTGCACCGGCGTGTTACACCACTGCGCGGTGTCTATGCGGTGGAGATGTTTGGCCTCGCGGGTGACGAGGCGATACCGCTAAAAGGTGTTGCCAATATCGGCCATCGCCCGACAGTAAATGGCACGCGTTGCCAGCTAGAAGTGCATCTGTTCGATTTTGATCGCGAGATCTACGGAGAATATGTGCAGGTAGAGTTTATCAAGCGGTTGCGAGATGAGATCCGTTTTGAGTCGTTTACAGCACTCAGGGCGCAGATAGCGCTTGATGTAGCAGAGGCGCGGGCACTGTTTGCAAACGGCAGCGGCGATGACGAGGCGGCATAACGCTGTCGGACAATAAAATTAGATAACTTTAAATACTGGAAAATCTAGCGTACATAAAATGGCAGATTATAAAAGCACTCTGAACCTTCCGAAGACCGCCTTTTCAATGAAGGCGAATCTCGCAAATCGTGAACCAGGTTTTTTGCAAGCGTGGGAGGCGATGGATCTCTACGGAAAATTGCGTGAAGCGCGGGCAGGCAGAGAGAAATTTATTCTGCACGACGGCCCACCGTATGCCAATGGCGACATCCATATCGGTCATGCCGTTAACAAGGTACTGAAAGATATTATCATCAAATCTAAAAGTCTGGAGGGGTTTGATGCCCCTTATGTGCCGGGCTGGGACTGCCACGGTCTGCCGATTGAGCTGATGGTTGAGAAGAAGGTCGGCAAGGCGGGGTATAAAGTAGATGCACCAACGTTTCGTAAGGCGTGTCGTCACTATGCAGCAAAGCAGGTCGATAAGCAGCGTGAAGATTTTAAACGTCTGGGTCTCTTTGCTGAATGGGAAAATCCCTATCTCACCATGGATTTCAAAACCGAAGCGGATATCATCCGTTCGATGGGTCGCATCGTTGAAGCGGGTCATCTGCATAAAGGTTTTAAACCGGTACACTGGTGTAGTGATTGCGGTTCAGCGCTGGCCGAAGCAGAGGTTGAATATGAAGAACGCGTCTCTCCTGCAATCGATGTTCGTTTTGAAGTGCTTGATGATGAAGTGCTGTTGCAGCGCTGCGAGTCGGTTGATGGCGCGGCGGGTGAGATCTCCAGTAAACTGAAGAGTTCAATCGTTATCTGGACCACTACTCCGTGGACGCTGCCGGCCAATCAGGCGGTCTCTGTTAACCCTGGTTTTGATTATGTACTGGTGCAGTGCCGCGGCGAGCATGGCCCGGAAAGGTTGCTGGTTGCGGAGGTTCTGTTAAAGGAGATCATGACGCGTAGCGGTATCGAAGAGTACCGTGTGATCGCAACCTGCGTGGGTGAGCGCCTTGAAGGGCTGAAACTGCAACACCCATTTTATGAGCGTGAGGTGCCGGTCATTCTCGGTGACCATGTTACGAGTGAAGCGGGTACCGGTGCGGTGCATACCGCGCCGGGGCATGGTCAGGAAGATTATGTGGTGGGAATGCGCTACCACCTGCCGATCGATAACCCGGTCGATGGTAACGGTATCTTTCTGCCCAACACACCGCTGTTTGCCGGGCAGCATGTCTTTAAGGCAAATGACAAAGTGATTGAAGTGCTGAAGGCAAAGGGTGCGCTGTTGCACGAAGAGGCGCTGCACCACAGTTACCCGCACTGCTGGCGTCATAAAACGCCGATCATCTTTCGTGCAACGCCGCAGTGGTTCATTAGCATGGATCAAAAGGGTCTACGCAGCGATGCGATGAAGGCGATCAAAAAAGTAGAGTGGTTGCCGGAATGGGGGCAGGCGAGGATCGAAGGGATGATCGAAAAGCGCCCGGACTGGTGCGTTTCGCGCCAGCGCACCTGGGGGGTACCGATCACGCTGTTTCTGCATAAAGAGAGCGGTGAGTTGCACCCGGCAACGGCCGAGCTGGTTGAGCAGGTAGCCATGCGTGTCGAAGCGCACGGCATCGATGCCTGGTTTGAGATGGAGGCGGCTGAGTTGCTGGGTGATGAGGCGGATCAGTATGACAAAGTAAGCGACACGCTCGATGTCTGGTTTGATTCCGGTGTGACCCACTACAGTGTGTTGCAGCAGCGCGATGTGCTTGCGTATCCGGCCGATCTCTATCTGGAAGGGTCGGATCAGCATCGCGGCTGGTTTCAGTCATCCTTGTTGACAGCGGTGGCGATGAGCGGCGAGGCGCCTTATAAATCAGTACTGACACACGGTTTTACTGTTGATGCCAAAGGGCGCAAGATGTCGAAATCACTGGGTAATGTGATCGCACCTCAAAAGATCATGAACTCACTGGGCGCTGATATTTTACGTCTATGGGTGGCGGCAACCGACTACCGCACGGAGATGAATGTCTCGGATGAGATTCTTAAACGGATGGCGGACGCCTATCGTCGTATGCGTAATACAGCCCGTTTTTTACTGGCGAACCTCAACGGTTTTGATCCCGCATCCGACATGCTTGAGCCGGGCGATATGCTGGCGCTTGACCAATGGGCGGTGACGCGCGCACAGCAGTTACAGGAGGAGCTGCGTGAAGCCTATGGCCGTTATGAATTTCATCTGGTCTATCAGAAGATTCATAATTTTTGTGCCGTCGATCTGGGGAGTTTTTATCTCGATATCATCAAAGATCGGCAGTACACCACGCAGGCCGATAGTGTCGCACGCCGTTCAGCGCAGACGGCGATGTACCACATTATTGAGGCGCTGGCGCGCTGGTTGTCACCGGTGTTGAGCTTTACCGCCGAAGATATCTGGAAACATATTCCAGGTGACCGTAGCGAGTCTGTTTTTCTTGAGACACTTTACACATTCCCGGCGGTGGCTGAGCAGCCGTTTAGTCAGGATGAGTGGGCAACCATCATTACGCTGCGCGAATCGGTCTCCAAAGCGTTAGAGGGGTTGCGTTCAAACGGCCTGATTGGCTCTGCGCTGGATGCCGAGGTGGACCTCTATTGTGATGACGTACTGCTGGAATTATTGACAAAACTGGGTGACGAGCTACGTTTTGTTTTGATCACCTCCTATGCTCGCGTGCATGGAATTGTTGAGAAAACAGATGACGCTATCGAGGTGGCGCAGAAAGATCAGCCAGCGCTATGGGTGGCGGTGAAGGCGTGTGAATATGCCAAATGTGACCGTTGCTGGCACCATCGCGAAGATGTCGGTTCAGATGGCGAGCACCCGGCGCTATGTGGCCGTTGTGTTGAGAATGTTGCGGGTGACGGTGAGTTACGTCAGTTTGCTTAAAGAACAGGTGGCGCTATGTTGAAGTGGCTATGGCTCTCCGCGCTAGTGGTAGTGCTGGACCAGGTGACCAAGTACCTGGTCACTGATTCGTTACAGCTCTATCAATCGATACCGATTTTACCGTCATTAAATCTGGTGCTGGCCCATAACACGGGCGCGGCATTTAGCTTCTTGAGCGATGCGGGTGGTTGGCAGCGCTGGTTCTTTGCCGTGCTAGCCATTGTTGTGAGCGCTGTTATCCTGGTGTGGATTGTACGCCTTAAACAGCATGAGCTGCGCCTCGCGATTGCACTATCACTGGTGCTGGGCGGTGCGATCGGCAACGTGTGGGATCGCATCATGCTAGGCTATGTGGTCGACTTTATCGATGTCTATTATGGTGACTGGCACTGGCCTGCGTTTAATGTCGCAGATTCAGCGATCTGTATCGGCGCAATATTATTAATAATTGATGCGCTGTTTAATAAAGAAAATCAACAGCAGACTGAAAAGAAATAGTGATGAACAAGATTCAGGCAGAACAGGTATTGTTAGCTAACCCGCGAGGTTTTTGTGCTGGGGTCGAGCGTGCAATTGAAATTGTCGAACAAGTGCTTGAGCAGTTCGGACGCCCCATCTATGTGCGCCATGAAGTGGTGCATAATAAATTTGTTGTCGAAGGGTTGCGTGATAAAGGCGCTATTTTTATCGAAGAAATTTCAGAGGTTCCCGATAATTCAACGTTAATTTTTAGCGCTCATGGCGTTTCGAAAGCGGTCAGAGAAGAGGCGAGTCAACGTGGCCTGCGCGTCTTTGATGCCACCTGCCCGCTGGTCACCAAGGTGCATCTTGAAGTGGTGCGCTACGAGCGTGATGGTCAGGAGTGTGTTCTGATCGGTCACGCAGGGCACCCGGAGGTTGAAGGGACGTTGGGGCAGTATAAAAACCCTGAGGGGGGCATCTACCTGGTGGAGTCGGTCGAAGATGTTGAACGACTGAAGGTGAAGAACCCTGAGAGACTCTCGTTCGTGACCCAGACCACGCTGTCGATGGATGACACCTCTGTTGTGATCGAGGCGTTGCAAAAGCGCTTCCCCAATATTCAGGGGCCGAGACGTGATGATATCTGTTATGCCACGCAAAACAGGCAGGATGCCGTGAAAGCGTTAGCGGAAGAGTGTGATCTGATTTTAGTTGTCGGGTCGCGTAATAGCTCTAATTCAAATCGCCTGCGTGAGATGGCAGAGCGCCAGGGGGCAGAAGCCTATCTGATCGATAAT
>DRLG01000012.1 GCA_011053135.1 Chromatiales bacterium | reverse complement strand
TCAAACTTAAAATCGGGGATACCGTAACGTAGCAGGCCACCCACACGATCCTGTTTCTCATAAACTTCAACCGCATGCCCCGCACGTACCAGCTGCTGCGCCGCTGCCATTCCGGCAGGACCCGCACCAATCACGGCCACTTTTCTGCCTGTCCTGTTACTCGCTATTTCTGGTTTGATCCACCCCTCCTGCCATGCGCGATCAACAATCGAACATTCGATGGTTTTGATCGTGACCGGGATATCTTCAAGATTCAATGTGCAGGCCGCCTCACATGGTGCCGGGCAGATGCGTCCTGTGAACTCCGGAAAATTATTGGTGGAGTGCAACAGATCAATCGCGTTGCGCCAGTCATTCTTATAAACAAGATCATTCCATTCGGGGATGATGTTGTTGACCGGACACCCTTCGTGACAAAACGGCACGCCACAATCCATGCAGCGAGCGCCCTGTGCATTGAGTTCTTCCTCGCTCAGTGCGATCACAAACTCATTGTAATGTTTGATCCGCTCTGCGACCGGCTTATAGGTTCGATCCTTGCGCGGGATCTCGAGAAATCCTGTTGGCTTACCCATCAGTGCTGCCCTCCTGCGGCGTTACTTTGCCCCTTTTCCCCGGCTGATTTCTCCTGGGCGGCCTGCATCTCCTGTAGTGCACGGCGATAATCAACCGGCATGACCTTCACAAACTTCGGTAGCCATGCATCCCAGTTGTCGAGAATCTCACGCGCGCGGCCACTATCGGTATAGTGCATGTGTCGCTCTATCAGATGTTTCAGACGTAGCGCATCATAACGTGTCATGTCACTCTGGATATCGACGCTGCCGTGTGTCTCCAGCTCACCACCCTGCTGCTCAAGACGTTCGAGTGAATCATCTTCTGCCGGTATCGGTTCCAGCTCTACCATTGCCATGTTGCAGCGCTGCTTAAAGTCACCAGCCTCATCGAGCACATAAGCGATACCGCCACTCATGCCTGCGGCGAAGTTACGCCCGGTCTGGCCCAGCACCACCACCACGCCGCCGGTCATATATTCACAGCCGTGGTCACCAACACCTTCAATAACCGTGGTGGCCCCCGAGTTGCGAACTGCGAAGCGCTCGCCACCGACACCGCGAAAATAGGCCTCACCCGAGATCGCGCCGTAAAGTACGGTGTTACCGACGATGATATTTTCTTCTGGCACGATGGGGCACTCTTTAGGTGGATAGACAATCAGCCGCCCACCCGACAGCCCTTTACCAACATAGTCATTCGCTTCGCCGACCAGCTCAATGGTGACACCATGCGCGACAAATGACCCAAAACTCTGCCCGGCGATACCGCGCGCCTTAATCGAGATGGTATCTTCCGGTAGACCTTCAAGGCCGTAGCGTTCGGCAACGCGCCCCGACAGCATCGCACCGAAGGTACGATTCACATTGGTGATCGGCGTTTCAATCGTCACCGCCTCACCGCGTTCCAGTGCTGGCGCCGCTTCAGCAATCAGCCTGTTATCAAGTGCATGCTCCAGGCCGTGCTCCTGTTTTTCACAGTTATAGATCGCAACATCTGGGCCCACCTCCGGCTTGTAAAGGAGGCGGGTGAAGTCCAGCCCCTTCGCCTTCCAGTGGTTGATCGCACGACTCATGTCGAGGAAGTCAGAGCGGCCAATCATCTCATCAAACTTACGGAAACCGAGTTCAGCCATGATCTGACGGATCTCTTCGGCAACCATAAAAAAGTAGTTCACCACATGATCTGGTTTGCCGGTAAAACGCCTGCGCAGCTCGGGGTCCTGGGTTGCGACACCGACTGGGCATGTGTTGAGGTGACATTTACGCATCATCAGACACCCTTCAACAATCAGCGGCGCGGTGGCAAAACCAAACTCATCGGCACCCAATAGCGCGCCGATCACCACATCGCGTCCGGTACGCATGCCACCATCAACCTGCACTGAGATTCGTCCGCGCAGTCTGTTCATCACCAGTGTCTGGTGAGTCTCGGCAAGGCCGATCTCCCACGGTGAGCCGGCATGTTTGATCGAGGTCAGCGGGCTTGCGCCGGTGCCGCCGTCGAAACCAGAGATGGTGACGTGATCGGCGTGCGCCTTCGAAACCCCCGCAGCAACAGTACCCACACCAACTTCTGAAACCAGTTTGACGCTGATGCGCGCTTTTGGATTGACATTTTTCAGGTCATGAATCAGCTGTGCCAGATCTTCAATCGAATAGATGTCGTGATGCGGCGGTGGGGAGATCAGACCCACACCCGGGGTTGAGTGACGCACACGTGCAATCACCTGATTCACTTTATGGCCCGGCAGCTGGCCACCTTCGCCCGGTTTCGCCCCCTGCGCCATCTTGATCTGAATCTCGTCGGCATTCACCAGGTATTCAACGGTGACGCCAAAACGGCCCGATGCCACCTGCTTGATCGCGGAACGCATCGAGTCACCATTGGGTAGCGGTTTAAAGCGTTCACGCTCTTCACCACCTTCGCCGGTATTCGACTTGCCACCAATACGGTTCATCGCAATCGCCAGCGTTGAGTGCGCCTCATGTGAGATCGAACCGAATGACATCGCACCGGTGACAAAGCGTTTGACGATCTCTTTGGCCTCTTCGACCTCCTCGAGTGGCACCGGCGCATTGTCAGGCTTAAACTTAAACAGGCCGCGCAGTGTGAGCAGCCGCTCGCTGCTTTCGTTAATCAGTTTTGCGTATTCGGCATAAGTGGTTGCATCGTTGGCGCGTGTCGCATGTTGCAGTTTGGAGATGGTCTCCGATGTCCAGACGTGATCTTCACCGCGTACTCGCAGCGCGTAGTCCCCCCCCACATCCAGCATATTGCGATAGATCGGCGCATCACCATAGGCGTCGCGATGCCAGCTAACCGCCTCCTGTGCAATCTCTGGCAGGCCGACGCCTTCGATGGTGGTGACGGTACCGCTGAAGTAGCGGTCAACAAATTCAGTTGAGAGGCCCACCGCATCGAAGATCTGTGCGCCACAATAGGACTGATAGGTGGAGATACCCATCTTCGACATGATCTTCAACAACCCTTTGCCAATCGCTTTGATGTAGCGCTTCTGCAGTTCCGCATCGTCGAGCTGTTCTGGCAAGGTATCTTTCATCGAATGGAGTGTTTCAAAGGCGAGATAGGGGTTCACCGCCTCCGCACCATAACCTGCCAATACTGCAAAGTGGTGATTCTCACGCGCGGCCCCGGTCTCAACCACAAGCCCGGCTTCCGTACGCAGGCCGCTACGCACCAGGTGCTGATGAACGGCTGAGGTTGCGAGCGCTGCGGGAATCGCAACATGTTGAGCATCGACATCACGATCCGACAGAATCACAATGTTGTAACCCGCCTGCACCTCTTTTTCTGCCCTGGCACAAAGATCATCAATCGCCTTCTCCATGCCGTCAGCGCCAAGGTCGGCTGGATAGCAGATACTCAGGGTGCAGGTGCTAAAGGCGCCATCGGTATGATCTTTAATGTGACGGATGCGGTCGAGATCTTCGTTGGTCAGCACCGGTTGCGACACCTCAAGGCGCATGTGGCTCCCCGCCTCATCGCGGCCCAGCAGATTTGGGCGCGGCCCGATCAGTGACACCAGCGACATTACCGACTCTTCACGAATCGGATCGATCGGTGGGTTGGTCACCTGCGCAAAGTTCTGTTTAAAGTAGTTAAACAGCGGCTTCGCCCGGCTCGATAACACCGCCACCGGGGTGTCGGTTCCCATCGAACCGGTCCCTTCCTGGCCGGTAAGCGCCATCGGGGTCATGATGGTTTTGATATCTTCCTGAGAGAACCCGAACGCCTGCTGGCGGTCGAGCAGTGTGTCGGCATCAAAACCGGCCTGCATATCCCCGCGGGGCAGCGTTTTCAGGTGGATCTGCGTCTTGTCCAGCCACGCCTGGTAGTCGTGCGAACTGGCAAGCGCCTCTTTTAACTCTGCATCATCGATAATGCGCCCCTGCTCCAGGTCGATCATAAACATCTTGCCCGGCTGCAGCCGCCATTTTTTGATGATCTTTTCGTTGGCGAACTCCAGTACGCCCATCTCTGAGGCCATCATCACGGTGTCATCTTCGGTGATCACATAACGCGCTGGACGCAGCCCGTTGCGATCCAGTGTGGCGCCAATCTGTTTACCGTCGGTGAAGGCAACGGCGGCGGGGCCGTCCCACGGCTCCATCAGGGCCGCGTGGTATTCATAAAAGGCGCGACGCTTTTCATCCATCAGCGGGTTACCGGCCCACGCTTCGGGAATCAGCATCATCATCGCATGCGCCATGGAGTAGCCACCGGCAACCAGAAGCTCCAGCGC
>DRLG01000011.1 GCA_011053135.1 Chromatiales bacterium | reverse complement strand
GTCCGCAGTCTGTAATATCACCGATGTCACTGTAGTAGAGCGCGCCAGGGTCAGTACCGGTTTTAGCGAGCTGGATCGCGTATTGGGGGATGGTCTGGTCAACGGCTCTGCGGTATTGATTGGTGGCGATCCCGGTATCGGAAAATCGACGCTGTTGATCCAGGCCATCGCCTCACTTAGCCAGCGTGTCGGCACACTCTATGTGACTGGAGAAGAGTCACTGCAGCAGGTGAGTATGCGTGTCCATCGCCTTGGACTGGCGAGCGATAACGTACGCCTGCTTGCCGAGACACAGGTACAACGCATTCTTGCACTGGCCGACAGGGAGAAGCCTGGGGTGCTGGTGATCGACTCGATCCAGACGGTCTATACCGATCAGCTCAACTCCGCACCGGGCTCAGTGAGTCAGGTGCGAGAGAGTGCCGCCCATCTGGTGCAGTACGCCAAACAGAGTGGTACCTCTATTTTTCTGGTTGGCCATGTTACCAAAGAGGGGGCGCTGGCTGGGCCGCGCGTACTGGAACATATGGTCGATACCGTGCTCTATTTTGAGGGGGATGCGAGCAGCCGTTATCGGGTGATTCGCGCTGTCAAAAACCGCTTTGGTGCGGTCAATGAGGTGGGTGTGTTTGATATGAGTGAAAAAGGGTTACGCGAAGTCTCCAACCCTTCTGCGATCTTTGTCTCACGTCATGAAGAGCCTGTTTCAGGTAGCGTCATCATGGTGACCCGTGAAGGGACGCGCCCGATGCTGGTAGAAGTGCAGGCACTGGTAACCGAAAGCCATCTACCCAATCCACGCCGTGTTACCGTCGGGCTGGATCAGAATCGACTGGCGATGTTGCTGGCAGTGCTACAGCGCCATGGCGGTATTGCGATGTACGATCAGGATGTCTTCGTCAACGTCGTCGGCGGTGTGCGTGTCTCAGAGACGGCCGCAGATCTTGCCGTGATTCTTTCTGCACTTTCAAGCATGCGTGATAAACCGCTGCCTAATGATCTTGCCGTATTTGGTGAGATAGGGCTCGCTGGTGAAATACGTCCAGTGCAAAATGGTCAGGAGCGTATCAAAGAGGCGGTGCAGTACGGTTATAAGCGGGTCATTGTGCCGCTCGCCAATAAACCTGCCAGGCCGATTAAAGGGTTAGAGGTGATCGCAGTGCAGCAGCTGGTTGAGGCGATCGAACAGCTGTAGCTATTTTCCCGTCCCTCTCCCCTCAAGGGGGGAGGGTGTAAAAGCAACGATGCCGCCTAAAGGCGTGGGATTTACAGATCCCCTATCAAAGACATTAAAATAGAGTGGGGGCATACTACTATGAATCATGCTCTCAACCCTTCAAGGTAACTGATCACCCCCTCCAGGCACGCTTCAAAGAGGGCGCGGTCCTGTCCATTTTTTGCCAGTCCAATCGACCCTTCAATGCTGGCCACAACAAAAGTGGCAACCTGAAATGTGTCGATCGCTGGATCAACGTGGCCCGCTTTCTGGCCTCGTGCTAAAGCTGCCTGTAAATCACTGCGCCAGCGGTTGATCGCCCTGCTGATGCGCTGACGAAATCCTTCATCAATGGGCGACATCTCCTGCGCCAGGTTATTAAGCGGGCAACCCAGCCGGATCGACTCATCTGAAATCTCCTCGATCTCAGTACGCAGCAGTTCACTGACGCTGCTGATGGGGTCCGGAGTGCTAAGGGCGAGCTCCCACTGTTTGATATAATCAGGCAGATAGACCTCTTCAAGCACCGCATAACCAAGCGTTAATTTACTCGAAAAGTGGTGATAGAGTGCCCCTTTTGAGAGGCCAGTTTTGGTAAGAATGTCGCTGATGCTGGTCGCCTGAAACCCTTTTTCCAGGATCTCCTCGGCTGCAACTTCAAGCAATTTTCGGCGGTTTTCCTCCGATAGCGCGCTCGCATTCATTGCGATCCTCCCTGTTTTGACCAGAGAGACTATCAAACCGACCAGTCGGTTTTCAAGTGGCTGCGAGCTTTATTTATAGACCAACAATAGATACCGAAGCTATCTAATTGTTTTTAAGTGAATAAAGGATTTAGTGGCGCTGCTAACGACTGGCTATCTCAGATCGCTCTGTTGTAGCATGGGATCAATCTCACTGTTTCATTCGGGTAGTAGAAGTATGAGTTCAATTTACAACAAGATCCATCGCCTTAAACGGCAGCCAGGCTGGAGCTGGGAACATTTTCACGATGAGATCAATAGCATTGACCCCGATGGGATCAGCCCGAAACTGCTGCAAAACTACTACCGTAGTCCACATAAGAAACCGACGCCCCATGTTGCGCAAATCATTGAATTTTTACACCATGAATGCTTTCCAGCACCCTTTCCTGAAGAGTATGACCGCTTGATGCATCTCTACCGTGGACTGAGAATGAGTCGGCGCTACCTGACAAAAGAGAACGATACAAAAAACCTGCAACGCCATGTCGAAAAACAGCTTGAAGAGATGGCTGAAAATGAGTGTTTGGGGCGGGCCTGCCTGCACTGGTTACTTGGGAATATTGAGTTTGATCGCATCGCGCCATTGGTAGAGAAGGAGGCGTATGAAGCGCTTGAATCGACCAAACAGCTCGCCCTTGGTCACTACCGTGAAGTTATTTCTGCACTGGAGGCACACAACCACCTTTATCCCGATGAGCGTGTGACGACCTACCATCTCTATCGTGTTCACTACAATATGCTGGCCTGTTACCTTAATGCCGTTACAGAAAAAAACAGGAGTCATGACGCAGTGACGCTGCAGTATATTCGTGACTCAGGCTATCTGGAGCGCTGCAAAGAGGCGATTGCAGAGGAACCTTTTCAGTGGAGCATTGCGCTAAATGGGTTGCGTTTTAGCTCGCTTCTGGAAGATGAGGCGTCTGTTAAATATTTTTTTGATCTGCTCATTGCAATCCACCCACGGTTTGTTGATCTCAGTTACGAACCCTATAACCAGTTATCGATCTCGGTGATGGAAGATTACCGCTGGGCGATAAAAAATGTCTTAACCCCTGCCTATCTTTCACTGTTGAAGAAGCGTCTTAACAGCAAAATGATCACTAAAAAGTGAAAGAGGGCATCTTTGATTTACAATACCCGCGGCTGTCACACTATTTGTGCAACGTATGGATAACGAAATGACTCTAGATACTTATGCAAAAAATTGATAACAGCTCGCTTGATCATCTCAGAATAATGACTGCAAAAAAACCGCGCCGCTTAAATTGGTGGCAACAGGCGCTACTCCTGTTTTTCACCTCGACTGCTGCCATTGTTGCAGCGGCATGGGTGATTAAGCTCTACCTTTTTCCGGATGAGTTTGAACCGGTGCTATTAAACATAGAAGAGAAAGTGGTATTAGAAGGGAAATTACAGCAGATTGATCGCCTTGAAGTTGAGCGAAAACTGGAGGAGCGCCACGAAAGGAAAACAGATCCCAGCCGACTCATCACTGCAGAGCCCTATAGCGAAGCGCTGGCTCGCCGTGAAATCACTTTTACCGAGCGGGAATTAAATGCCTTACTGGCAAAAAATAGTGATCTGGCGCATCGAGTGGCGATAGATTTAGCGGATGATCTACTCAGCGGAAAGCTCCTGTTACCACTTGACGAGGAGGTGCCAGTCATCGGCGGCCACACCATTAGAGTTCATGCTGGGCTTGAGATCACCTAC
>DRLG01000010.1 GCA_011053135.1 Chromatiales bacterium | reverse complement strand
CGCAAAGCCCTGCAGCGCCAGCATAGCTAACAGTGTTATCGTCACAGTCCCAGGATTACTGCTTTCCGATAGCGCCCCCAGCCCCAGCAACGGCCCCAGAAACAGCAGAAAAAAAGCGCCGACGACCGCCTGTGAAATCAGGGTAAAGAGCACCAGCGGATCTTCGCGTGAGCGTAGTTTCCTGAGGTTCCACTGCCGCTCTTCTGCCTTCAACGCAGCCTTCGGTTTATAGTCACTCTGACCCTGCTCATCACGCTGATAACGCAACGGCGCACTATCCGGGCGGTTCATTTCACGTGGCAGTGAACGGGTCTGCTGAAAACGGATATTGGGATTGGTAATATCCGGCGTTGGAAAACCGGGGATCGTTTTCTTTATCTGTTCACGATTTTCAGGCGCGGTCTCAATTACCCCAAAGTCAAGCGCACCGCCAAGACAGGCCGCCGCACAGGCGGGTTTCAGCCCCACTTCAAGCCGGTCGACACACATATTACATTTAGAGACCTGCCCCTCAACCGGGTCGAGCTGTGGCGCATTGTAAGGGCAGACCCAGGTGCAGTAGCCACAACCGAAACAGGTTTCGGGGTCCTGCAACACCGCGCCATATTCGGCGAACTTGGTGTAGGCGCGTGTGGGACACCCTTTAAGGCAGACCGGGTCATCGCAGTGGTTACAGGCCATCGAAATATTCATGCGGCTATAGGCGGGATAACTTCCCCCTTCCACATAGCCGACCGAACGAAAGCTGATATGCGCTGGCAGCTGGTTTTTTTCACTACAGGCCGCCTCACAGGCGTGACAGGCGATGCAGTTATCAGCCGTAAAATGAAAACCGTGCTGTTTATAACGATTGGGGTTTTTACCCACCGCATCATCACCGTTAATATAAAGGCTCTCTCCTACCAGCGAGCTTCTCTCACTGGCCAGTTCAATCGGCTTGCCGTAACGATTTTTTTCCGGCGTTGGTACGTCGGGGATAAAGGCGTAGTCGGGTTCATCTTTGCGTACTTCAAACATGGCGTTGGTGGTTCCTGAAACTTAAAAGGTTCTGGCAGCGCGATTGACAACAGCAGCGGCCTCTTGCTGCGCCACCGCTTCGATCCTGACCGCACACTGCTTGAATGCTGGCTGCCGTGAGTGGGGATCGAGCAGCCCGAGGCTAACGCGATTAACACACTCGTGAAAATGAAACGGAACAAACACGGCGTTGGGTGCGACACGATGCGTGAGCTGCACCAGCACCACCGCATCCCCACGACGCGACACCAGTCGTGCATAGCTCATATGCTCGATCCCCAGCGCCTGTGCCGCATCAGGATTCATCTCCATATAAGGGGTTGGGCTATATTTGTTCTGATTGCCGATCTTGCCGGTACGCGTGCGGGTATGAAAATGCTCAACCACACGGCCACTGTTTAACCAGAAAGGGAAGTCATCACACGGCACTTCATTATTATCGATAAAGGGTAGCGGAATGAGTTTGGCTCGCCCATCGGGATGGTTAAACTTGCCATCGCTATAGACACGTGGCGTACCCCCTTCTGCATCTGCAGCCATCGGCCACTGAATGCCACGCGCGGCTTCGATCTTGTCGTGGTTCATTCCCGAGATATCAAGAAAACGCCCCCTGGAGAGCTCGGCCATCTCATCAAAGACATCTGCTGCATCTTCCGGGAATTTGATCTTCTGGCCGTTATCAAAACGTTTCGCCATCTGATTAAAGATCCACAGGTCGGGCTTCGAGTCACCGGGTGGGGAGACCACATTGCTAATCAGATTAACGCGCCGTTCGGTGTTGGTCATCACCCCTTTTTTCTCGGCCCACAGACCGGCTGGAAAAAAGACATGGGCGTATTCGGTCGTCTCAACATCGCGGTAAGCGTCCTGCACCACCATAAACTCGAGGCGTTCAAGCGTCTTGCGGATACGTGCAGTGTTCGGCATTGAGGTCATCGGGTTGGTGCCGATGATCCACAGCCCTTTGATCTGCCCGGTCTCAATGGCGGGAAAGATATCGGTCTGAAACATACCCCGTTTCTTCGGGAAAAATTCAGGGTCAATACCCCAGAATCTGGCGATGTCATTACGGTCCTGCTCTTTTTCCAACACACGATAGCCAGGTAGTCCGGAGCACGATGACCATTCACGCGTACCCATCGCATTGCACTGCCCGGTGATCGAGAGGCTGGTGCCGCCGGGTTTACCGATGTTGCCGGTAATCAGATTCAGACTGTTAATCCCCACCACCCCATCGGAGCCGTGGGTGCTCTGGTTAATGCCCATGGTCCAGATACTCATCGCCGCATTTGACTTGGCATAGAGACGCGCAACATTACGAATCGTATCTTCGTCGATGCCGCAGATCTTCGATGCTGTCACCGGATCATACTCGGCCACCAGTTTTGAAAACTCATCAAAGCCAGAGGTGTGCGCCTTAATGTAATCGCGATCTTCCAGCCCTTCAGCAAGAATCACATGCGCCAGCGCGTTCAGTAGCACCACGTCGGTACCGGGGGTGATCGCCAGATGCATATCGGCAAACTGCGCCAGCATCGTCACCCGTGGATCGACCACAATCAATGGAAACTTACGTTTCTCTCGCGCCTCGCGCATACGCCAGTAGATAACAGGGTGCTGCTCCGGCAGGTTGGAGCCAAAGGCGATCAGGCAATCGGTATGGCTAAAATCATCATAACAACCCGGAGGGCCATCGGAACCAAAACTGCGCTTGTAACCTGAGACCGCCGACGCCATGCAGAGCGTTGTGTTGCCGTCGTAATTATTGGTGCCAATACAGCCACGCACCAGTTTACCTAACGTATAAAACTCTTCAGTCAGGATCTGCCCGGTTGAGATCACCGCAAAAGCATCGGGGCCATACTGCTGCTGAATGCGTTTAATCTCGGCAGCGGTCCTGTCCATTGCCGTATCCCAGTCAGTCGCCTGATAGGGGTCAAAGGTTCGGTCACGCATCAAAGGTTTATCACCACGACCCGCAGAGTGAAACAGCTCGTGCTCAAAGATCCCTTTAATACAGAGTTTCCCCTGGTTGACATCGGCACCACCCACACCGCGCCCTGTGACTGCCCTTCCCTCTTTATCCAGCCCCACCTCAATCGAACAGCCGGTGGAACAGTAGCCACAGGTGGTATATTTCCACTCGACAACATCCTGCGCGGGCAGTTTAATCGGGTTCTTTTTCGCGCGACCAAACAGCATCGTAACTCTCCTAATCAGTCCCTACGACTATTATAATTTGCCCTTTAGCTCAACCTGAATACGGCCATCGTTCACCTGTACCGCATAGCTGCCGGTACAACCTTCATCCGGCCCCTGCGCCTCACCACTCTCAAGACTGATCTTCCAGTTATGCAGTGGACAGGTGACGGTGTGGCCATGCACAATCCCCTGTGACAAAGGGCCCTGTTTATGTGGACAGCTATCACGCAGTGCAAAGATGGCATCATCAGCGGTGCGAAAAATGGCCACATCACCATCTGGCGTCTGCAATACACGTGAACCCAGTTTGGGGATCTCTTCTACTGTTCCTACCTCTACCCAGTTACTCATTGTCAATCCTCTATCGCTACCACTATCTGTTTCTATGTAAGGTGAATTAGAAACCTCTTCTGTTTCATAACCCACCCCGCACTCTCTCTTAACTGATCACTTTTAGCGGGGTAAACTCATCGGCTGCCACCTTTCCGCTGACACGCTCAGCCCACGGATCGTTCTGGGAGCGTTTCTGTGATTCGATAAAACGTTCGTTTAGCGCTTTACGACTTGCAGCATCCTCGACCACCTTCTCCTTCACATAGCTCAGTCCGACACGCTCGATCCAGGGTGCGGTGCGGTCTAAATAGTGCGCCTCCTCGCGGTAGAGCTGGATAAAGGCACCACAGTACTCCTTCACCTCCTCTTCGCTCGCAACCTTGCAGAGCAGATCCGTGGCGCGCACCTTAATGCCGCCGTTGCCGGCCACATGCAGCTCATAACCGGAATCGACACAGACTACGCCAAAGTCCTTAATGGTCGCCTCGGCACAGTTACGTGGGCAGCCTGACACGGCGATCTTAAATTTGTGCGGCATGTTTGAACCCCAGGTGAACTTTTCAAGCTGTACGCCCAGCCCGGTAGAGTCCTGAGTTCCAAAACGACACCACTCAGAACCGACACAGGTCTTCACGGTACGCAATGTTTTACCGTAGGCGTGACCCGATACCATGCCGGCATCGTT
>DRLG01000009.1 GCA_011053135.1 Chromatiales bacterium | reverse complement strand
ATGGTGAGCAGGAGAATGAGGCGCTGGAGTCAGCGGCAATTCGTGTAAAAATTGCCGGGCGCATCATGACACGCCGCATGATGGGCAAGGCGAGCTTTGTTCATCTGCAGGATATGTCCGGCAAGATGCAGCTCTATGTGCAGCGTGATGTGATCGGTGTTGATGAGTACCAGGCCTTTAAACGCTGGGATATCGGAGACATCATCGGTGTTGAAGGGACGCTATTCAAAACCAGAACCGGTGAACTGTCGGTGCGCGCAGATAGCGTTAGGCTGTTAACCAAAGCGCTACGCCCACTGCCTGAAAAATATCACGGGGTGACAGATCAGGAGATACGCTATCGTCAGCGCTACCTTGATCTGATCATGAATGAGCCGACACGCGACACCTTTCGTATCCGCACCCAAATCGTTAGCTATATTCGGAACTTTCTAATTGAGCGTGATTTCCTGGAAGTCGAAACACCGATGATGCAGGTTGTACCGGGCGGGGCAACGGCGCGCCCGTTTGAGACCTACCACAATGCGCTGGATATCGATCTCTACCTGCGTATTGCGCCAGAGCTCTACCTGAAGCGGCTAGTCGTGGGTGGGTTTGAGCGCGTGTTTGAGATCAATCGTAATTTCCGTAACGAAGGGCTTTCAACGCGACACAACCCTGAATTTACCATGCTGGAATTTTACCAGGCCTATGCGGATTATCATGATTTAATGGATCTTAGTGAGACGCTGTTTCGTGGGATTGCTGAAACGGTGATGGGTAGTACGGTCATCACCTATCAGGGTGATGAATATGATTTCGGCAAACCGTTTACCCGGATGTCAGTGAAAGATTCGATTCTTCACTACAATGCGGATATCCAGGCGGAAGCGCTGGAATCGATCGATAGCCTGCGTGCCATAGCAGAGCGTCTCGCGATTCCGGTGAAGGGGAGTTATGGCGTCGGCAAACTACAGATTGAGATCTTTGAGAAGAGCGTTGAGCCTCGTCTGATCGATCCAACCTTTATCACCGCATACCCAACCGAAGTGTCGCCACTGGCAAGGCGCAATGATGATGACCCCTCTATCACCGACCGTTTTGAGCTCTTTATCGGCGGGCGCGAAATCGCCAACGGTTTTACCGAGTTAAATGATGCGGAAGATCAGGCTGAACGTTTTCGGCAGCAGCTGGCAGAGAAGGCGGCAGGGGATGATGAGGCGATGCATTTTGATGAAGACTACATCTGTGCGCTGGAACACGGCATGCCACCGACCGCTGGAGAGGGGATCGGGATTGATCGTTTGGTGATGCTCTTTACCGATTCACCCTCTATCCGCGATGTGCTGCTGTTCCCGCACATGCGACCACAAAAGTGATAAGCAGCGAGAGCTGGCGGTAGCGCTACACCTTCAACATATTTAGCACCGTTTGAACTTCGGCTCTCGCCTCTTCCAGTGCAGACATGCTCTCTTCAGGTGTCAACCCCAGCGCCTTGAAGGCCGGGATCTCCGTCCACTCGCACATATTTGAGGGGTGTGGTTTAGTGATATAGGTGTGAAGATTGGCGATCATGATCAGATCCACATAGTCGGGTGACGGGTCAGATTTACGGCTATAATGCTCATGTTCAGCGGCCACGGCGATCAGCTCTGGGGGGAAGTTCCACCCTTCGAGCACGAGCTTTCCTATCTGAGTATGCAGCCGATAGGTGATGACTGTTAACTGCTCTCTGTTATTCACCAGATCAGGAAAACGACCCGCATACGCGAGGATCGGCAGCGCGCCGATATCATGAATCAAACCGGCCAGCATGGCGATGTCCGGTTTTAGCCGGGTAAAACGTTTGGCAAAGACATAACTGATAGCCGCTACCTGCATCGAATGAAGCCACTGCTGTTTAAGGATGGTGTTGATTTCCTGATTGCCGCTAGACTGGAACACCTGTTCAACAACGATACTGTTGATCAATGTTTTTACCTGATTTGCCCCGAGGCGGGTAATCGCAGCCTTAATATTATCAATTTGATCTTTACCTCTAAATAGAGGGCTATTGGCGGCCTGTAGCAGACGAGTAGAAAGTGCAGCATCAATGCGGATCACTTTTGCCAGTTGCGCGGCTGTGCTGTTGGGGTCATCAACCGTCTCGCCGATTTTTATTGCCACTTCCGGCAGCGTCGGCAGGTCGAGGCGTTTATGCTTGATCTCCTCCAGCATACCAGCGATAAACCTGTCGATGAATTGCGCTTCCATTGGGGCCTTTTCTGGTGCGGTTAGTGGGAGAAAATCTGCTGGATTTTGGTGATATCATCACGCGCATTTTTAATCGCGCTGATGCAGTCTTCAGGGGCGATCGCAATGCGGTTAAATGCCGGGATGGTATTCCAGTCTAATTTTGTTGCTGGATGGTCAGTGCCGATATGGGCGAGCAGGTTTGCGATAATCACAATGTCGGTATAGTCGATGTTGATACCTGGGTCGCGATAGATATCTTCATGCTCTGCCGCGACGGTGACCAGTGAATCAGGAAAGCGCCATTTTTTAAGGATTAAACGGCCAATTTTAGTGTGAAGTCGGTTAACCAGCATCTCCATCGCCTGCGGATTTGAGGTTAACTCCGGAATGGATTCTGCGTATTCAATGACTGGCAGCGTGCCGATGTCATGCACCAGTCCAGCCATTAGCGCTTCATCGGCATTGAGCGAGGTAAAGTGCTGGGTCAGAAAATGGCTGATAGCAGCAATGCGTAGATTATATTTCCACTGCGCTTTAAGAATCTTCTGCACATCTGGTGAATAACAGCCTGCCTGGTACATCTGCTCTAGCACCAGGTTGGTCACCATGTTGCGAATGTTCCGGGTGCCCAGCCGCGTCACGGCGGTATTGATATCTTCAATCGGGCTGCTGGTGCGAAACAGCGGACTATTGGCGAGTTTTAACAGCCGGGCCGATAGTGCTGCATCGAGTTTTAATGCGTCACATATACGACTGGTAGAGGTGTCTGGGCGGTCAATAAGGTCTCTAATTTTATACGCAACCTCAGGTAACGTAGGTAGCATGATACGGTTAGCCTTGATGTCATCAAGCATCTCATGGATCAGTTTATCAATCAGTTCTCGGGACATCGTTTATTGTTTAACCATTAAGTAAAAACGGGTTATTGAGAAAAAATATTCTGTATCTCGATAATCTCATCATGCGCATCCTTAATCGCTGCAATGCTCTCTTCAGGGGTCATGGCGAGGCGGTTAAAAGCGGGGATTAAGTTCCAGTCCAGCTTTGTGTGGGGGTGGTCAGAACCAACATGGCTCAGCAGGTTTGCGACCAGCACCACATCGGTATAGTCGGGGTTGATACCCGTATCGCGTTCAAAGTTTTCATGTTCACGCGCCACGGTGACAAGCTCCTCAGGAAAGTTCCACTTTTTTAATACCAGGTGGCCTATTTTAGTATGGAGCACAAATACAAGGCGATCTAACGCTGCCTTGTTCGAGAGGATGTCTGGGAGCAGCTCGGCATACTCAAGGATTGGTAGCACGCCAATGTCGTGAATCAGGCCGCTAAGCATCGCCTCATCTGGCGTCAACTGAGTGTAGTCACGTGCGATCACAAAACTTAGCGATGCAACATGCAGGCTATGTTTCCAGTTCTCTTTAAGTTTCTGTTTGACCTCATCAGAAAGCCCGCTCTGGTAGAGCTGTTCCATTGCCAGGCTAGTGACCAGGTTGCGTACATTGGCGTTGCCTAACCGGGTGATGGCCATTTTGACATCTTCAACCTGGCTGCGTGTGCGGTAGAGTGGGCTATTAACGGCGCGTAATAGACGTGTGGTGATCACTGCATCGGCGCTGATCACCTTTGATATCTGATGGGATGTGGTCCCTTGCTCATTCAGCAGTTTGCGTGCCTTGAGCGCAACTTCAGGCAGTGCAGGCAGCGAGACCTTGTTGGCCTTAATGTCGGCAACAAGGTCATTGCAAAACTTTTCGATGAGTGAGTTAGCCATAAACGCCTTAGTTTTTGACAGCAGATAATTTTTGTTATGATGGTTATCTCTATGATTCCTTTAAATTATCGCCCGCTTTATGATTAACTTGACCATTTTTATCCCGGATAAAAATGGTCATTCTGAGTGGATCTAAGGCTCGCCTGATTAACTCGCTGTCGGAAAATCGTACGGTAAATCATGTAATGTTAGTACTGTTTTTCTATCTCGTTGTAAACAGAGACCATTATCAATTGCAAAATCGTTTGCGATAACGCAAAGTGCGCGACATTCATCAGCCGAGATCGATTCCGCACGCACAATATTGCCGACAGACTGTGGCTCGCCTTCGCTATCCAGCGGGTAGATGGCCGTTCCCGCAGCCGGGCAGTGAGCCGCTCTGAATTGAACGATCCGCATATGGCGCTTCAGCTTGCCGCGGTAGTGGAGACGGGCAACCACCTCCTGACCGGGGTAGCACCCTTTTTTAAAGCTGACGCCATCGATCACATGCAGGTTGAGCATCTGCGGGATAAACATTTCCACCGTCTCAGCTACCACCTGCGGCTGACCCGCATCAATATCGAGCCGTTGCCAGCTGCCACTACCGACAGGGGTAAAATCTGGCGATAATTTCTGCCACAACTTTTGCATGACGTCACGGTTCGCTATCAGCTCGAAACGGGGCTGCCGGCCGGGATGACTGAGAATGGTGACCATATTCTCTTCAGTTACGCCATTTTCAGCACCAGGAAGGGTGTTGAAGTGGGCGCTAAGTTTCTCAACAGCACGCTGGCCCGCAACTCCAGTTCGTACCGTCTCCGGCGATGACGCCTCCAGTTTGACCTTCGCCATTAAGACAAACATATTAAGGCGTTTAAGCGTCTTCTCAACCAGGCAGTCAGGCAGGTGCAGGCGATAGCCATCATCGTGCTGCGAGATGCGAAAGAGCGCCAGCAGGCGTCCCTTGGGGTTACAGTAACCACTCAACTGGCTATGCTGTAGATCGATCAGTCCAATGTCGTTGGTCAGTTGTCCCTGTAAAAATGACTTTGCATCTTTGCCTGAAGCGTGAATATAGGCGGTATGTGTGATCGGGATCATGACATCGCCAGTGGTGATCGCCATCTCTTCCTTTGTTGGCTGGCCAAAGTGCTCAATGCGATCATCATCACCCGATAAAACTGCCCCCAGGCTCTGGAGGTACTGCTGCCACTGTCTGTTCATTGATGCCAATATCCTGCTCAGTTTAAATGGTTTTCAACATACTGTTGAAAAAGGGTGATGATAGCCGAAATAGTCGCGGGTGATAATATTCTGGACGAATCAGTTCAATACGTTACACTACGGTGACACATCGATAATTCATAATGAGTGGTTATGGAAAACAAAAAACGTCCGGTCTTTCTAGATCTAACTCGTATCGATATGCCTGTGATGGCGGTGCTTTCCGTAGCGCACCGCATCACCGGGATAGTGATGTTTCTCTCCATCCCGGCGGCCATCTATCTGCTGGGACTCTCGCTAAGCAGCCCCCAGGGGTATGAAACGGTTACCTCGCTATTTGATAGCGGCCTTTTTCGACTTGTGCTCCTTATTGCGCTGTGGTGCTTTGCCCATCACTTTTTTGCCGGTATTCGTTATTTTATGCTGGATCTTGATATTGGCGTAGATGTGGTCAACGGCCGCAAGAGTGCATGGTGTGTGTTGGGCGCGGGGCTGGTGGTGACTGTTATCGGCATGGTGGTGATGTTATGAGCCGCAAATCGATCGGTTTACGCACCTGGTTAATGCAGCGCCTAAGCGCTGTTTATATGATGCTGTTTGTGGTCGGTTTTGCGATCTACTTTATCTCAAACACACCCGCTTCGTTTCTGGAGTGGCGCATGATGATGGCGAACACCTTTGTCGCAATCACTACAACGCTTTTTTTCTTGCTGCTACTCGTGCACGCCTGGATCGGCATGCGCGATGTGATCATGGACTACATTCATATTGATGGCCTGCGCCTGCTGCTGCTGACAGGAGTTGGCTTTGCGCTGCTGGGTGCGGCGATCTGGATTACGAAGATTTTACTGACGGTGACTGTATGAGCCATATCAGACAAAACATTGAACGACGACGCTTTGATACGCTAGTGATCGGTGCTGGCGGCGGTGGGTTGCGTGCCGCAGTGCAGATGTCGCAGGCCGATGCCTCTGTAGCGGTCGTCTCAAAGGTCTTTCCGACCCGCTCACATACGGTTGCAGCGCAGGGAGGCATCAACGCCGCGCTTGCCAATGTGCTCCCCGATAACTGGCACTGGCATATGTATGACACAGTGAAGGGGAGTGACTACCTCGGTGATCAGGATGCGATTGAATAT
>DRLG01000008.1 GCA_011053135.1 Chromatiales bacterium | reverse complement strand
GCAACTAATCGGGCCATCGCCTGATTAGCGGCACTCAAGGCCTTCCAGTACTGGGTTTCATAATCGTAAAGTGTCGTCTGGGCGCGAACCAGGTTGAGAAAGTCAACCTTTCCTACCTGATACCCGGCCAGCATCGCGTCCACCGTCTGGCGCGCCTGCGGAATAATCTCCTGTTGAAACAGTTGCGTCTGCTCACTGGCACGGCGGTAATCGGTCATCGCCTGCTGTACCTGTGATGCAACCCGATTGCGCTGTTCATGGAGTTCATATTTTTTCTGCAGCCATTCCGCATTACGCTGATCAACGACACGGTCCTGTTTGCTGCCGGTATAGATGGGAAGGTTCATACTGAACAGAATGGAGCCGACGTCGGTACGACTACTGCCATCGGGATTGTTACCGCTACGAAACCCGTAGACAGCACCCACTTTAAAATCGGGCGCATACCCCTTTTTTGCCAGATCGATGCGACGGCTTGCTGCCCCCAACCGCGCTTCCTGAGCGGCTAATGTCGGCCGACCAGTAGCTGCGCGCGCCTGTAAAGTCTGAATATCTTTCAGCGATAGCAAGGACTCATCCACGGAAGTGGGCAGCAGGATAGCCTCTGCCGCGGCGCGATCTCTCAGCAGATTCAGCCGTATCGTCTCATTTTCGCGCCTGTTTTCTACCCGGATTTTACTGTCGCTCAACTTGGACAGCTCCAGCTGCGCCAGCAGTATGTCCTGCTGCAACCCTTGACCAACGGTGTAACGCGTCTCAGCGACATTTACAAACTGCGCCAGCAGCACCTGGTTCCGCGCGATCACTTCCAGCGCCCGATCCAGATAAAAGAGATTCCACCAGACCGTTTTAACATCGCGCACCAGTTGCAGCCGCTTCTCATCCAGTTCAGATACTGCTGCGTTTGCCTCATGGCTTGCTGCCTGGGCACGTAGCGCAAGCTTTCCGGGATAAGGTAACGCCTGAGTAACGCCTATCTGTAACTGCGTCATCGCCTCCTGACTCAGGGAGAGGCTATCGAGTGGGAGATTAAGCGCATTGATCGACAGATTAGGATCAGGCAGTGATTCGGCCTGATCCGGTATCTCCGCCAACGCCTTCGCGCGGGCCTCAATAGCTGCCAGACTCGGATTGGCAGCCAGCGCTTCAGCGACAGCCCGCTCCATAGACAGCACCTCCTCTGCCTGCGCAGTGGAGAGAGTCAACATCAATATCGCCGCTAACCACAGAGGTAGAGATGAGTTGTAGCGGAAACAAGATTGAAGGTACAAAGTGATGACTCCTGAAGGCTATCGATAACAACGATGAAGAATAGTGACCAAACACTGTCGCCAAGGTGACGCTTTAATTACAATTTTGTAATAATGCAGTCATACTCATGACAGATATTATGGGCTAGCTTGTAACACTATGAAACTGCTAATTGTCGAAGATGAGATCAAAACAGGTGAATACCTCAAACAGGGGTTAAACGAGGCGGGTTTTGTCGTCGACCTAAGCCATAACGGGCTGGATGGCCACCACCTGGCTATGACAGAGCGCTATGATCTGCTGATTCTTGATGTGATGCTGCCTGATGTGGATGGCTGGCGGATCCTGCAGTCGCTGCGTGAAGCGGGCAAAGAGGTGCCCGTGCTATTCCTGACCGCCCGTGACTCCATTGATGACCGAGTTAAAGGGCTGGAGCTGGGGGCTGATGACTACCTCGTCAAACCCTTTGTCTTTGCAGAACTGCTGGCGCGAGTGCGTACACTGCTGCGCCGCAGCGCAACCCCTGCCACCGAGTTGAGCCTGACCGTTGCCGATCTGGCGCTAGATCTGGCGCGCCATCGTGCCAGTCGCGGAGGCAGGCGCATCCATCTAACCACCAAAGAGTTCGCCCTGCTGGAGCTGCTGGTTCGTCGTCAGGGAGAAGTGCTGCCGCGCTCCTTGATCGCCTCCCAGGTGTGGGATATGAATTTCGACAGCGATACCAACGTCATCGATGTTGCCATCCGTCGCCTGCGCGGCAAGATTGACGATAACTACGACCTCAAACTGATTCAGACAATACGCGGCATGGGCTACATGATCGATGTGCCAGAAGAGCAGACCGATTGAGACAACCGACCTCCCTCACGTTACGCCTCACACTGCTCTTTAGTGCCGTTGCCACAGTGGTACTCCTGACCTTCGGCTGGATCATAGAGCGCTCGATCGAAGAGCACTTTGAAATGCAGGACATCAATGAACTCAAGGTGATCGCCCAGACGGTTGAGCAGTCGCTCGCTACACTGCGCACCCACCATGACCTGTCACAAATCAAGCAGCGCCTGGATGACATTCTGGTGGGACACCACGGCCCACTGCTCTCTATCAGCGACGCAGCAGGAAAAACGCTCTATAACAGCCCCGGCGCAGACTTTTCCCGAATACCACTACCCTCTTCTCACGCAGACGGGCTTTCACAAAACAACATACAGAAGTGGAGTGACAGCAAACACCATTACCGGGTACTTGTTCAACAGGTCAACGGAAATAGTAGCGACGCCTCTTATACTGTCATTGTGGCCGTTGCGATCGATTTTCACCTGCAGTTTATCAAGACATTCCGATACACCCTCTGGCTGATGATCGTCTGTGGCATCATCATCATGGCATTAATGAGCTGGATTGCTGTACGACAGGGCCACCGCCCACTACACCGCATCGTTGAACAGATCAGCCAGACCAGTGCCAATGAGCTAAACACCCGCCTCGACCCTGAAACAGTGCCAGCTGAACTCGCCGAACTGGCACTCTCTTTTAATGAGCTTCTACAACGCATGGAAGAGGCCTTCACCCGCCTCTCAAACTTTTCCGCCGATATCGCCCATGAACTACGGACACCCGTAACCAACCTGATGACCCAGACTCAGGTCGCCCTTTCACAGGCGCGCAGTGCCGATGAGTATCAGGAGATACTCTACTCCAATATGGAAGAGTATGAGCGCATGGCACAGATGATCGGCGATATGCTCTTCCTCGCCAAGGCCGACAACGACCTTAACCCACTCAACGCCGAAACGATTGACCTGAAAAGTGAGCTGCGCAACCTGTTCGACTATTACGAAGCGTGGGCTGAAGAGTGCCATGTCTCATTAGCGCTGGAAGGTGATGCGCATGTTCAGGGTGACCGCCTGATGTTGCGCCGCGCACTTAGCAACCTGATTGCGAATGCGGTGCGTCACACACCACCAGAGAGGTGTGTCGCGGTGACACTCAGCTACACCGATGGCGATGTCAATATTGTGGTCCACAACCCCGGCACTCCGATCCCCGCAGAACACCTGCCAAAGCTGTTCGACCGTTTTTATCGCACCGACCCCTCACGTCAGCGAAGTGGTGATGGCGCAGGACTGGGGCTGGCCATCGTTAAGTCAATTATTGAGGCGCATAACGGCACGATTGTAGCCAGCTCTGATAAAGAGGGAACCGCATTCAGCATCACCCTGCCCGGTTTTGTCAGGGCCAGTTCAGAGGAATAGATTAGCCATAAAGTAAACTCGCACTATGCCTCGCACACCATTCTTTTATATTGTACTAATGGAAACCTTCAACTGGCCGTAATCATCAAATATATTGGCAGTTTTTTATCCATAAAATTAAAGTGGCGACAATATTACAGGCTTTATCTTAGTGAATTTTATTCTATGGCTACCGTAGTTAAGGAAGAGACAACAGCGCGACAAAGGGAACGACTTCATGGCAAATAAAAAACAATCATCAGCCTCCTCTTTCAGTAGTAATGTCGATCGTATGGTCGATCATGCATTTTCTATATTGAACCTTGATGCCGGAACCGCACAGGCGATCAAGGCGTGCGATTCCGTACTACAGGTAAAATTCCCGGTAAAAATCCGCGGAGAGATCCAGACATTCACCGGCTGGCGCGCCGTGCATAGCACACACCGACTACCAGCTAAGGGCGGCATTCGATTCGCCGCATACTCAGACCAGGATGAAGTTGAAGCGCTGGCCGCGTTGATGACCTATAAATGCGCGCTGGTCGATGTTCCCTTTGGTGGCTCCAAAGGGGCGCTGCATATCGACCCATCTCAATATTCGCGCGATGAGATGCAGTTGATCACCCGCCGCTACACCCTTGAACTGGTGCGCAAAGGTTTTCTCAACCCCGCCACCAATGTACCCGCGCCCGATGTCGGCACCGGCCAGCGCGAGATGGCATGGATCGCCGACACCTATAAACATCTCAACCCGGAAGATATCAACTACCAGGCGTGTGTCACCGGTAAACCGGTACAGCAAGGCGGCATTCGTGGACGCGTTGAGGCGACCGGTCGCGGCGTTCAGTATGCAATCCGTGAATTCTTCCGCCATCCCAGAGATCTCACTGCTGCTAATCTATCCGCAGGCCTCGCCGGTAAGCGCGTGATTGTGCAGGGGTTAGGCAATGTCGGCTACCACGCAGCCAAATTCTTACAGGAAGAGGATGATGTTAAAATCACCGCCATCATTGAATATGATGGTGTGATCAGCAATGAAAACGGCCTGAATGTTGAAGAGGTCTACCGTTTCAAGATTGAACACGGCTCCTTCAAGGAATTCCCCGGCGGAACCTTTTCTCCTGATAATAAAGGCGCACTGGAGATGGAGTGCGATATCCTGATTCCTGCCGCACTAGAGAGACAGATCAGCAAAGAGAACGCCTCACGTATTCAGGCAAAGCTGATTGTCGAAGCCGCCAACGGCCCGATCACTTTTGATGCCGACAAGATCCTGCGCGATAAAGGGATCGTGATCATGCCCGATGTCTACGTTAATGCCGGCGGTGTGACAGTCTCCTACTTCGAATGGATTCGCAACCTGTCACACATCCGCTTTGGTCGCATGGAGCGGCGCTACGATGAACTACGAGGTAACGAATACGCCACCCTGCTTGAAGAGGCAACCGGCTCAAAACTCTCTGCATCGACCCGCTCAATGATTGTGCGCGGTGCAAGCGAACTCGATCTCGTCCGCTCAGGGCTCGATGACACCATGAGAAACGCCTACCAGGAGATGCACGAAACCCTCCATTCGAACGACAAAATTGCAGACCTGCGTACCGCCGCATTTGTGATTGCCATCAGGAAAATATCTCGTTCCTACCTGGATGTTGGTATTTACTAGCAATATCATATAGTTGAATGACTACTCAACACACAGACCCAAAGATCGAATCTCAAATAATAAACTGACCATTATTCACCACATTCTGTCAGTGCCCCGCGCCAAACTATCGGGTATAATGTGCGCCTTTTCGCACACTTGGAAGCCAACATCTCGTGATTCAGAACCTTCGCAACATCGCCATCATCGCTCACGTTGATCATGGCAAGACCACCCTCGTAGATCAGTTACTGCAACAGTCAGGCACCCTTGATAGTCGCGCAGCGCCAACTGAACGCGTGATGGATTCAAACACGCTCGAAAAAGAGCGTGGCATCACCATTCTGGCAAAGAACACCGCCATCAAATGGAAAGAGTACCGCATCAATATCGTCGATACTCCAGGCCATGCCGATTTCGGCGGCGAAGTTGAGCGCGTACTGTCGATGGTTGACTGTGTGCTGCTGCTGGTTGATGCCGTTGAAGGGCCGATGCCTCAGACACGCTTTGTCACACAGAAAGCATTTGATCTTGGGCTAAAGCCTATCGTTGTGATCAACAAGATTGACCGCCCGGGTGCACGCCCAGACTGGGTACTGGATCAGACCTTCGATCTGTTTGACCGCCTGGGCGCGACCGATGAACAGCTCGATTTTCCGGTCGTCTACTGCTCAGGGCTAAACGGCTACGCCAGCTTTGATGTCGATGCGCGCGAAGGCGACATGACCCCCATCTTTCAAACAATTATCGACAAAGTTTCAGCACCTGATGTTGATTCCGATGGCCCTTTTCAGATGCAGGTCAGCTCGCTCGATCACAACAGCTATGTGGGCGTGATCGGTATTGGTCGTATTACTCGCGGTAAACTTAAGACCAATACCCAGGTCACCATCATCGATAACGAAGGCAAAACCCGTAACGGCCGTGTATTACAGGTATCAGGCTACATGGGACTGGAACGGGTCGAAGTGCCTGAAGCAGAAGCGGGAGACATTGTCTGCTTTACCGGTATCGATGCGCTCAACATCTCAGACACCCTGTGTGATCCAGCCTGCGTTGAGGCACTGCCACCACTCTCGGTTGATGAACCGACCATCAGCATGACCTTTCAGGTCAACAACTCACCGTTCGCGGGTAAAGATGGCAAGTTTGTCACCTCCCGCCAGATTCGTGAGCGCCTGCAGAAAGAGCTGGTGCATAACGTTGCACTGCGTGTCGAAGATACCGAAGATCCAGACCGCTTTCGTGTTTCAGGTCGTGGTGAACTGCACCTTTCAATCCTGATTGAGAACATGCGCCGTGAAGGGTTTGAGCTTGGTATCTCTCGTCCAGAGGTGATCATTCGCGAAGTGGATGGCAACAAAGAAGAGCCATACGAGCAGCTAACGGTCGATGTTGAAGAGAGTCATCAGGGTGCTGTGATGGAGAAACTGGGGACCCGCGGCGGCGACCTAAAAGATATGATGCCCGATGGGAAAGGGCGTGTGCGCATGGACTACATCATCCCATCGCGCGGCCTGATCGGCTTTCGTACCGAGTTTCTGACCGCAACTCAAGGGAGTGGCTTGATCTACACCGTCTTTGATCACTACGGCCCACTCAAGAAGAATGAATTTGGCCAACGCAACAACGGCGTATTGATCGCCAATGCGGCGGGTAAAGCGTTGGCTTTTGCCCTGTTCAACCTGCAGGAGCGTGGGCGTCTCTTTATTGGCCACGCGGAAGAGGTCTATGAAGGGATGGTGATCGGGATTCACTCGCGTGATAACGACCTGGTCGTCAATGCACTAAAAGCGAAACAGCTGAATAATATCCGCGCAGCAGGTACCGATGAAAACCTGGTGCTAACACCACCGATCAGGATGACGCTGGAGCAGGCGCTGGAATTCATCGATGATGATGAGCTGGTTGAGGTGACACCTAATTTCACCCGTGTACGTAAAAAGATGCTAAAAGAGACCGACCGCAAACGGGCATCTCGCGCCGCAAAATAAGCGCCATTAACCCCGCTAAACAGGGTTGCCATCACTAATGAAGGCAGCCCTCTCTGCATGGGAAACTACCAGCGCTCTCAAACAACCATCGGGCGCAGCCCAAAATAGCGCGCATAAAAAAACCCGCTATCGGTGAAGAGCAGGCCTTATCTGTTCACTGAACAGTGCGATTAACCCGGCACTTATTCGAAACGCTTTACCACCAGCGTTGCGTTGGTGCCACCAAAGCCGAAGCTGTTCGACATCACACAGTTTAGTCTCACACCGTTCTGAGTCTCGCGCACGACCGGCATCCCTTCAGCCGCTGGATCGAGATC
>DRLG01000007.1 GCA_011053135.1 Chromatiales bacterium | reverse complement strand
TCTCATCGGCACCGACGATACGGTAGATCACTTCAGAGCCATCACCGTTTTCAAGCGTGACCCACGCGCCAAAAAAGATGCGATCCCTTGTCGCAGGTTTGTCATGCACGACCTTGAAGTCAGGCAGCCGTTTTTGTAGATAGCGAATACGGCGGTCGATACCGCGCAGCTCTTTTTTACGGTAGATATATTCTGCATTTTCAGAGCGATCACCCTCTGCCGCTGCGGCAGATAGCGCCTCCACTACATCGTGTCGGCGTTTCCATAGCGCCTTTAATTCATCATCTAGTGCGGAGTAACCCTCAGGCGTGATGTAAAGTGATGATGGTGGTTGAGGCGGGCGATAGCGTGACATTGTTAATCTTGTTTAAGATGACGCACCACCCAGTAGGCGATGCCGGCTGCAATGGCAAAAAGGGTCAGTTCAATTAACACCAGATATGCCATGCGCTATTACTCGCAATCGAGCAGGCCGAGCACGCCATCCAGCCCGCAATAGTTAAAGGCGGTATCGGCCTGTGCCTGGACGGTGGGCTTGGCGTGGTAGGCGATGCTTAGCCCGGCAGGTGCCATCATTTTCAGATCATTGGCACCGTCGCCCATGGCGATGGCCTGGTTGAGTTCGATATTAAGTTCGCCGCATAGCTTGCGTAGGAATTGTTCTTTTGCTTCAGCTCCAACAATGTGCCCTTTAACTTTGCCGGTTAATTTCCCATCGATCTCTTCAAGCACATTGGCGTGAGTGTAATCGAGGCCACAGCGTGTTTTTAAACGGCTGGTGAAGAAGGTAAAGCCACCCGAGACCAGTGCGATTTTTATCCCTTTCTCTTTAAGAGCAGCAAGCATAAGATCTGCGCCGGGGTTGAGATTGAGTCTTTCATCGTAGACCTTTTGAAAGGCGCTGGTATCGAGCCCTTTAAGCAGGGCGACGCGTCTGTTGAGCGAGGTCTCAAAGTCGATCTCCCCTCGCATAGCAGACTCAGTGATGGCAGCGACCTGTGGTTTGAGGTTTGCAAAGTCGGCGATCTCATCGATGCATTCGATGCCGATAAAGGTGGAGTCCATATCAGTGATCAGCAGCTTTACCTGTGCGGGGTCAAAGCGGGTGGGTAGTCGATTGATGTCGAAATCGGCAGCCTCGCGTAGCGTGGTAAGTTGCGCGCTGCTCAGGTTGTTGGCGCCACTGATCCGGTAATGGTGGGTGCGCTTTGTCAGTGAGCCGCCGGTACGCTGAACGATCGCGTGGGCCTTGTCACGGTTAAGCTGGGGGCCCTGCAGGATGATGGTAGTCATGGGTGATCTGGTCTTTAAGTTAATGGTGGAATGAAGTTAATTAGACTAAAAGTGAGCCTCTTATGATAACCGATTGACTGGTTAGTTATCCGTCGGTAGAAACTGCTCCAGCAGCGTATTCAGAAAACGCTCTCCCTGGATGGTAGGGCCTATTCTCTGTACGCCGTATTCCAGCAATCCCTCTTCTTCTGCGCGTTGCAGGGCGTGGTCAATGGTGCTGAGCGGCAGGCCGGTGCGTTCAAAAAAGAGGCTGTTCGGAAACCCTTTCGTGAGGCGCATTGCATTCATCATAAATTCAAACGGGACTTCGCGACGCGATAACACAGTGGTGGTCGCATGGCGCTGTTCAGTTGCGGCCAGTTGCAGGTAGTCATCTGGGTGCTTGACCACGGCGGTGCGGGTGATATTTTGCTGCGCCGCGTCGGTGATCTTGGCGTGCGCCCCGGCACCGATGCCGAGGTAGTCACCGTACTGCCAGTAGTTGAGGTTGTGTCGGCACTGTTTGTCTGGGCGAGCGTAGGCAGAGACCTCGTAATGTTCAAACCCCGCTTTGCACAGGGCGGCCTGACAGTCCGACTGCATCGCCCAGCTAAGCTCATCGTCAGGTGTTACTGGAGGGTGTTTATGAAACCAGGTGTTGGGTTCAATGGTCATCTGGTAGTGCGACAGATGGGTCGGCTCGAGCGCCAGCGCGTTATTCAGGTCCTGCAGCGCCTGTGGCAAGGTCTGCCCTGGCAGGGCGTACATCAGGTCAAGATTGATCTGTTCAAAGCCTGCGTTGTGTGCATGCTCGACTGCGCGATAGGCCTCGCGCGCATGATGAATACGCCCAATCCGTTGCAATAGATCATCACTGAGGCTCTGTATGCCGATTGAGAGGCGGTTAATGCCGGCGCTGCGAAACTCGGCAAACTTTGCCTGTTCGATTGCACCGGGGTTGGCCTCCATAGTGATCTCAATGCCGGGCGCGAGTGGCAGGCGCGCCCGCACCTCGGAGAGCAGGCGGTCCACCCCCTCGCTTGAGAAGAGGCTCGGTGTGCCACCGCCAATAAAAATAGTGTCAACCGTGCGCCCCCAGACGCTCGGCAGGCACTGGTCGAGATCGTTGATCAACGCTGTGATGTAGTCCCGCTCGGGGATCGCCTCTTTTACTGCGTGCGAATTGAAGTCGCAGTAGGGACATTTATGCACGCACCACGGAATATGAATATAGAGTGCAAGCGGGGGGAGGGCGCTGAAGTTAAAAATGGTACGACTGCCTCTGTATCTCGGTTATAAAAAAACCTCCCCACCATCGCTACAGGGGGAGGTCGGTGTGTGGCGCTACGTTACTGAATGCTGGTCGCCACCAGCTCGCCATTGTCGCCATCGCGATAACGCACCACCACCTGGCCGGCGCTACTATTGATTGCCAGCAGTTGTTTGTTATCGACTGAGAAAGTGATCGGCTTTTGTGTCTCTGCATCCATGATGGTCAGTGTGTGCTGCTCTCGATCGATTTCAGTGATGTTACCGACATGTGTCTTCGGTCCCATCGCACTACAGGCGAGTGCGGCGCCACTGGCAAGCAGTGTGGCGAGGGCAACTCCTGAGAGTGTCGCGGTTTTTGGGGTAGTCATCGTCTATCTCCTTTATTGAGACCTTTGCGCGACTGTTCTTTTGCTCTCTGGCGGTGTTAAAAGCGTGCTCAATCGGCCATTGATAACGATAAACGGCCTCACTCCGTACGCTTTTACCTTGCCAGAAGAGAAAACTCCTGCTCGTGCAAAGGGCTCTCATCTTGTCTCAACACCATGATCGCTGCTGATACGTTTCTGCTTCTCTTAATATAGTGGTGTTTTTTTCGTTGAAAGAAAACCCCCGATCCGTGGGTGTATGAGCCGCTTTAACGGGGCTGCAGTGCTGCCAGCAGTTTTCTGAGCGCCTGCCCACGGTGGCTCAGGCTGTTTTTGACTGCCGGCGCAAGCTCCGCTGAGGTGCAGTGGTGGTCCGGCACATAGAATACTGGATCATATCCAAAGCCGTTGGTGCCGTGCGATTCTGATAAAATTCGCCCCTCCCAGCTCCCCTGGCAGATGATCGGTGTGGGGTCGGTCGCATGTCTCATATAGACGATCACACACTGAAAACGGGCAGTGCGTTCAGTGTCGGGCAGGCCGCTCAGCTCAGAAAGCAGTTTGTCGAGATTCTGCTGGTCACTCGCACCGACTCCGGCAAAGCGCGACGAGTAGATCCCCGGCGCACCGTTAAGTGCATCGACCTCCAGTCCAGAGTCATCGGCAATCGCCGCCAGCCCGGTGTGATCTGCTGCATGGCGCGCCTTGATGATCGCATTTTCCACAAAGGTGAGGCCGCTCTCATCCGCCTCCTCCAGGTCGAAATCGGACTGCGGTACAACCTCGAAATCAAGCTCGGCCAGCAGCGCGCCGATTTCGCGCACCTTGCCCCGGTTGCCGCTGGCAAGTACAACCTTGCTAGCCACTAAGTGCCGCATTCTGTTTGGCAACGAGTTCGGCGATCCCCTTTTTTGCCAGGGCTAACATTGCGTTAAGCTCATCTTCACGAAAGGCGTGCCCCTCAGCTGTCCCCTGAACTTCAATAAAGGCGCCGGCATCGTTCATCACCACATTCATATCGGTCTCGGCATTGGAATCTTCCGGGTAGTCGAGATCCAGCACCGGGGTGCCCTGGTAGATGCCGACCGAAACAGAGGCGAGCTGACCGTGCAGGGGGTTCTTTTTGATGAGCTTGCTTTCCAGCATCTGATTCACCGCATCGACCAGCGCCACATAGCCGCCGGTGATGGAGGCGGTGCGGGTACCGCCGTCGGCCTGGATGACATCACAGTCAATGGTGATGCT
>DRLG01000006.1 GCA_011053135.1 Chromatiales bacterium | reverse complement strand
CCACCAGCGATTGATGCAAATTGTCGCTGAAGCTCTTTACGCTGCCGTTCTCGCCACGGCAATAAATTAATACGCGTCATTTATCAAACCTCCTGATCGCCAGGCCACACGCAATCATCAAGGCAGGGGCATCATTACTAATCGCATCCGGTTTAATTTTCGATGAAAATGTCATATCCATAAACGGGTTTGCGACGGAGGTGGTAATACCAAGCTTTTCTTCAATCATCTCATCGATGCCCGCGATTGAGGCGCAACCACCAGCCAGCACAATGTGGTCAACACTGCTGTGCTGGCTAGATGAAAAGAAAAACTGTAGTGAGCGGCTAACCTGCTGCGCCAACCCCTCTTTAAAGGGCTGTAGCACTTCGCTCTTATAGTTGTCGGGCAGTCCGCCCTGTTTTTTTGCTAGCCCCGCCTCATCATAAGAGAGGCCATATCGCTGCTGGATCTCTTCCGTTAGCTGTTTTCCACCAAACACCTGCTCACGTGTGTAGATGGTTTTAAAGTCGTATAGCACATTCAGAATCGTCATCGTGGCACCAACATCGATAACCGCGATGGTTTTTTCACGACCATTATCGGGAAGCTGCTGTCCTAGCAATGAAAATGCGGTCTCCATCGCAAATGCCTCTACATCGACCACTTCAGCCTTGACGCCGGCAAGCTCCAGGGCAGCCACTCGAACATCAATGTTCTCACTGCGAGAGGCGGCCAACATCACATCGACCGAAGTCTCATCATTTTCAGTCGGCCCAAGCACCTGGAAATCTAAATTGATCTCTTCCATTGGAAAAGGGATGTATTGATCTGCCTCGCCCTGGATTTGCTCCAGCATCTCATCATCCGAGAGCGCTGCGGGCATGGTGATCACTTTGGTGATAACGGCTGAACCAGCGACAGCGACGGCGGCATTTCTGGTGCGTGTGCCGGCCCGCGTTAAAGCACGGGAGATCGCACTGCCTACCGCTTCGACATCGGCGATATTCTTTTCTGCAACCGCATCAGGTGGCAGAGGCACCACGGTATAGCTCTCTACACGATACCGTCCACCAGCCGTCTGACTTAATTCCAGCAATTTTACGGCTGTGGAGCTGATGTCAAGCCCGATCAATGGCGGTGCTGTTTTATTAAACAATTGCACCCCTATATCCCTTTATAGCTCATTAACAGTAAAGATAATCTGCTGCTCTGTGATCTTAATCTCATTTTCAACTATAGGTACCAAGTGATTAAAAGACAATTTTTATTTCCTAACGTCACAGATGTTATCGTCCGCTATCGTAAAAAGTTTTATAATAATTATTAAGATAAATTTATGATCTATATTTTACCTGACCCCAAATAATGAAATTTCTGAAAAAACTGTTTAAATCCCTCCTGATCACCTTCTCAGCGCTATTCATTTTAGGCGTCATCACGGTTGCAGGCGTCTATTTTTACCTCTCGCCCAACCTCCCTTCGATAGAGACGCTAAAAGAGGTAAAACTCCAGGTGCCGCTGCGCGTTTATACTGCCGATAAAAAATTGATTTCAGAATTTGGTGAGATGAAGCGCTCACCACTAAAGTTTGATGAAATACCGCAACCAATGATCGACGCTATTCTTTCTGCGGAAGACAACCGCTACTTTGAACATCCCGGTGTCGATTATCAGGGCATTTTACGTGCCGTTATTAACCTCGCCCTCACGGGTAAAAAGTCGCAGGGTGGTAGCACTATCACCATGCAGGTGGCGCGCAATTTCTTTTTGAGCAGCGAAAAAACCTATCTCCGAAAAGTGAATGAGATCTTTCTCGCCTTCAAGATTGAGCATGAGTTAACCAAAGAGGAGATTCTGGAGCTATACCTTAATAAGATCTATCTTGGCCACCGTTCTTACGGCATCGGTGCTGCCGCGCAGGTCTACTATGGTAAAACCATCGATCAGCTGACAATCTCTGAAATGGCGATGATTGCCGGACTGCCGAAGGCACCCTCTCGCTTCAATCCAATTACTAACTCAAAACGAGCGGTCACCCGGCGCAACTATGTGCTTGGCCGCATGTACGCACTTAACCACATCGATAGCGATACCTATATTAAGGCGAAAAATGCACCTGATAGCGCCAGACTCCACGGCCTCTCAATTGAGGTAAACGCCCCCCATATTGCCGAGATGGTGCGCGCACATATGGTGAAGCAGTATGGTGATGAGCAGACCTATACCGGCGGTTTCAATGTCATCACTACAATCGACTCTCGCCTGCAGGTGGCAGCAAACAATGCGCTGCGTCGGGCACTGCTCGATTATGATGCCCGCCATGGCTATCGCGGCACGGCTGGCCATGTCGATTTTTCCAGCCTGACGGTGATTAAATCATGGCAGCAGCTCTTCCGGGGCATCCCCAATGTTGGCTACCTGACGGCAGCAGCTGTGCTGGCCGTTGAAGAGGATGCGGTGACGGTGCTGCCCGATTCCGACGATAACCGCATCGTCCATATTCCGTGGGGCGGCCTCTCATGGGCACGCAAATATCTGGACGACAACAGACGTGGTCCCAAACTCAACCGTGCTGCCGATGTGCTCCAGGAGGGTGACCTAATCTATATTCAGCCCGACGAGAAACATGGCTGGCGCCTGTCGCAACCCCCGCAGGCAGAGGGCGCTTTAGTATCAATCTCCGCGCGCGATGGCCATATCATCGCCCTCACAGGTGGTTACGATTTTCATCGTAGCAATTTCAACCGTGTGACGCAGGCGACACGCCAGCCCGGCTCCAACTTCAAACCCTTTATCTACTCCGCTGCGCTTGAGAAGGGGTTTACCGCCGCAAGCATCATCAACGACGCACCGGTTGTTTTTGACGACCCCGGGCTTGAGAGTGCGTGGCGACCTGAAAACTACAGTGGCAAATTCTTCGGCCCGACCAGGCTGCGCAAGGCGTTGATCAAATCACGGAATCTTGTTTCCATCCGTCTAATGCGCTCTATCGGTATCCCTTATGCGCTGGAGTATGTCAGCCGTTTTGGTTTTGATACCGATACCCTCCCCAGGGATCTTTCATTGGCGCTCGGCAGTGGTGCCGTTACCCCACTGCAACTCTCCGCGGGCTACGCAACGCTTGCCAATGGTGGCTATCGGGTGACCCCCTTTTTCATCAAGCAAATTGTCGATGCTGATGACAGAGTGCTATTTGAGGCCAACCCTGCCACTGTCTGTCGTGAAGATTGTGTCATCCCTGCAGACGAGATTGATGCACTTATTATGGGGGACGGCAGTGAAGAAAGCGGATTTAAACGCCCTGTTAATATCGCAAAACGTGTCGTATCAGAAGAGAATATCTACCTGATGACCTCGATGCTGCGTGATGTCATCAAACATGGTACCGGCCGCCGTGCGCTTCAGCTAAAACGCAATGACCTTGCCGGAAAAACCGGCACGACGAACGATCAGCAGGATGCATGGTTCTCCGGTTTCAACGCCGATGTGGCGACCATCGCATGGGTAGGCTTTGACCAGGTGCGCTCTCTGGGCAACCGTGAAACCGGTGGCCGCGCAGCGCTGCCAATGTGGATCTACTACATGCGCGAAGCGCTAAAGGGCACGCCAGAAAAATTGCTACAACGACCTGCTGGCCTGGTAACCGTTAAAATTGATCCCGACAACGGCCTGCTGGCTGACAGCAATCAACCCAATGCGATCTTTGAAACCTTCAGAAGTGAATATGTCCCCACGCGCCACAGTAAGCCAAAAATAGAGCGCCCAGCCCCTGCAGCTGATAACTCCGAAACGCCCGTTGTGGATGCGCCACCCGAGCAACTTTTTTAAGCGACTGAAACCATGGCTCCAGCAGAACATTCGCAGCGCATGCGACAACGTCTTGCCGCTGAGGCGGCCCGCATCATGAGTGAAGAAGGGCTCTCCGATTTCCTCCTTGCCAAACGAAAGGCGGCGCAGCGGATCGGCGTTAGCGGCGAACAGCAGATGCCGCGTAATATTGAAATAGAACGGGCACTAAAAGAGTACCAGGCGATCTTTAGGCCACAGCAGCAAACCGCCGAGCTTAACGTCCTGAGAAAGAGCGCCGTCGATATTATGAGTTTGCTACACAGTTTCTCACCGCGGCTGGTCGGCCCAGTGCTGCGTGGCAGTGCGGACCGCTACTCACCTATCCAGCTGCACCTTTTCACAGATGAGAGCCAGACACTCGACTGGCTGCTTATCGATCGCCACATTCCTTTTAATCTGAGTGAGCGTGAATACCGCTTTAACAACGGTAAAGTGAAACGTTATCCGCTCTACCTAATTGAAGATGAGCAGGCCAATGTAGAGCTGACCATCTTCCCGGAGAAAGGGATACGCCAGCCACCAAAAAGCCCGCTGGATGGCAGACCCATTCAGCGGGCTTCACTAAGTGACCTTCAGAAACTACTTCTGCAGAAGTAGTATTTTAAAAGGTTGCTTAGCGTTTGCTAACTTCAACGTAATCTCGCACATCCTCACCCATGTACATCTGGCGTGGGCGACCAATACGCTGTCCCGGCTCACTGATCATCTCCATCCACTGTGATACCCAGCCAACGGTACGCGCAACCGCAAACATCACGGTAAACATGTTGGTTGGAATGCCCAGCGCTTTGTAGATAATACCGGAGTAGAAATCGACATTCGGGTAGAGCTTTTTCTCAATGAAATAATCATCTTTTAATGCAATATCTTCCAGCCCCATCGCCAGTTCAAACAGTGGGTCGTTCGGGTCACCAAATTTTTCCAGCACCTCGTAGCACATCTGGCGGATAATCGTTGCGCGAGGATCATGGTTTTTATAGACGCGATGACCAAAACCCATCAAACGAAACGGATCATCTTTATCTTTTGCCTTCGCAATATATTTTGGGATATTGGAGGCATCGCCAATCTCGTTCAGCATATAGAGTACCGCTTCATTAGCGCCACCATGGGCAGGCCCCCATAGCGCGGTAATGCCCGATGAGATACAGGCAAATGGGTTTGAACCGGAGCTACCCGAGAGACGCACAGTCGCGGTGCTCGCATTCTGTTCATGGTCGGCGTGCAGAATAAAAATCATATCCAGCGCCTTTTCAGCGACCGGATCAACCACATAGTCTTCACTCGGTACCGAGAACATCATGTGCAGCAAGTTACCGCAATAGCTCAGGCTATTCTTCGGATAAATGAACGGTTCACCAATCGAATATTTATAACAGGCGGCGGCTATTGTCGGCATCTTTGCCAACATGCGGTGTGCTGCAATCTCACGATGACGCGGATCATGCACATCGGTCGAATCGTGGTAAAACGCAGAGAGTGAGCCGACCACTCCCACCATGATCGCCATCGGATGTGCATCGTGATAGAAGCCTTTGTAAAAGGTCCGCAGACTCTCTTTCAACATCGTATGACGACTAATCATACTAACAAAATCATCTAACTCTGCTTTGTTCGGCAACTCACCATTCATTAATAGATGTGAGACCTCCAGAAAACTACTTTTGGCGGCCAGCTGTTCAATCGGGTAGCCGCGGTAGCGCAAGATTCCTTTGTCACCATCGATAAAGGTAATACCACTGCGGCAGCTTGCGGTCGATTGAAAGCCGGGATCAAAAGTCAGGTAGCCGTGATCACGGTAGAGGGTGCTGATATCAATCGCGGAGATCCCCTGCTTATCTTTTAATGCTGGCAGCTCGATACTTTTACCCGTTGCATTATCCGTAATTGTAAAGGTGTTGTTATCCATCTGATTCATCTCCCTCTCATCACTCTCACTCAGGACATTAATTTAATATCGTTTGCCACCTGCTCTGATGACTGTTTGAATAGTCTCGCCTCTTCTTCACTCAGCGGTAACTCAATCACTTTTTCCACCCCGCCCGAACCAAGGACAACCGGTACCCCAAGTGCGATATCTCTCTGACCATACTCACCCTCCAGCATTGCAACACATGGCAGGATACGTTTGCGGTCATTGCAAATCGCATCAATCATTGTTGCGACGGCCGCCGCAGGTGAGTCATTGGCGCTACTGGTTTTTTTCAGCGCAAGAATTTCAGCGCCGCCGTTTCGGGTACGGTCAACAATGCGTTCAATTGTCGCTGCATCCATAAAATTACTCACCGGGATCCCACTGATTGTGGTGTAGCTAATCATCGGTACCATTGAATCACCATGGCCACCGAGCACCATTGCGGAGACATCCAGATTTGAGTAACCGGTCTCCATTGCGATAAAGCTCGCCATGCGCGCCGCATCCAGCACCCCTGAAAGCCCAAAAACACGGCTACGATCCCAGCCGGTCGCTTTCCAGAAAGCGTATGACATCACATCAACGGGGTTTGTCACCAGAATCACCATCGCATTCGGGGCATATTTCATGACATCATCGGCAATCGGGCGAATCACGGCGAGGTTCGCCTCCAGCACATCGGAGCGAGACATGCCCGGTTTACGTGGTAAGCCGGCGGTGATCACAACGATGTCTGAATCGGCGATCGCTGCATTGCTTTCGTCACCCGTCACTCGAGTATCAAAACCAAATAGTGGCGCCGACTCCTGTAGATCCAGCGCAGTCCCCCTGGCAACCCCGTCACGAATATCGGTCAGCACCACCTCATGGGCGTTATCGCGATAGGCCAGAATCTGCGCGGTCGATTCACCAACTCGCCCCGCACCAATAATCGAAATCTTTTTCATGCTAGCTCCTTAGCGCTTTTGCTCTTATATACCGTTTATTGAGAACCTAATTCCATTCATAACGATTGTGTTCACTGGGATGAATCGGCCATCCCAACAATAAATTGAATCCGATTATATAGATAGCCCTGCTTACCAAATACGGGCATCTCTAAAAATAGTGTATTTTTAGAGATGCCCATCAGTTTATCCGTAACAGCGAAGCTCGATGCGAGGGTAAAATTCTGGGTAATCCATATTTGCAACGCCAGACTCTACCGCTGCGTAGGCGACCGCCGCGGGCACCCGGTCAATCAGACGCGGATCGAGCGGCGTCGGAATGATGTAATGACGCCCAAAGCTCAGTTCATCTAGTTTATACGCACTCAACACCTCCTGCGGAACCGGCTCACGTGCCAGATCCGCCAGGGCATATACGGCAGCGATCATCATCTGCTCATTGATCGCACTGGCACGCACATCCAGCGCGCCGCGAAAAATAAATGGAAAACCCAGCACATTGTTAACCTGATTTGGGAAATCACTGCGCCCGGTCGCCATAATCAGATCGTCGCGCACCGCGTTGGCAACAGCAGGGTAGATCTCCGGATCGGGATTAGAGAGTGCAAACACAATGGGGTTGTCTGCCATCATCGCGATATGTTCCGGGCTAACCAGGTCGGGGCCAGAGACGCCGATGAACACATCGGCACCCAGCATTGCATCTGAAAGTGTGCGATCTTCGGTCTCGACTGCAAACTCCTCTTTAAACTCATTAAGCCCTTCTCGACCCTGGTAAATCACTCCGCGACGATCCAGCATACGCAGATGCTCTTTTTTCGCGCCCAGCGCCACCAGTAACCGCATCGACGCAATTGCCGCCGCGCCCGCACCAAGACAGACTATCTTCGCCTGCGCCAGGCGCTTGCCCTGGAGCTCCAGCCCATTGATCAGACCTGCCGCAGCAATCACCGCCGTGCCGTGCTGGTCATCATGAAAAACGGGGATATCGAGTAGATCGCTCAGACGCTTCTCAATCTCAAAACAGTGTGGCGCGGCGATATCTTCGAGATTAATGCCACCAAACGTCGGGGCGATATTAGCCACGGTGTTGATGAAATCATCGGGATTTTTTGAGACCACTTCGATATCAAAGACATCGATATCCGCAAATTTTTTGAACAGAACCCCTTTGCCCTCCATCACCGGCTTACTCGCCAGACTACCGACATTGCCCAGCCCAAGCACCGCGCTGCCGTCGGTAATGACTGCGACCAGATTCCCCTTGGCGGTATATTTGTAGGCCGCTTCAGGGTCTTTGGCGATGGCGCGCACCGGCTCTGCCACACCCGGGGTGTAGGCCAGCCCCAGATCGTCTTGTGTCAAACAGGATTTGGTGATCGAGATACAGATCTTGCCCGGCTCCGGTTGCGCATGGTAATTCAGGGCCGCTTGTTTTTTCTCTTCAGTCATACCGCCACTCACACCTTATATATAGAATCGATTTCGTATCGCAGGTGGGCGATTATCGGTCATTGCCCAGGTGGCTGCAAATTTCATCCAGATTTCACACCTTCCAGAAAACCCGCATACGCCTCATATTGCCACCAACTCCGCCGAAAAGAGCGCTAACGTTATCAATCAGCCTCAACTTCCAGAGAATTCGGGTGGCGGATACGCATCGACCAGCGCCCCTTCCG
This sequence comes from Chromatiales bacterium, assembly GCA_011053135.1. Classification (GTDB taxonomy): domain Bacteria; phylum Pseudomonadota; class Gammaproteobacteria; order SZUA-140; family SZUA-140; genus SZUA-76. The sequence continues at coordinate 5,142 of DRLG01000006.1, read as the reverse complement.
TTGCGTCAGCCAGCCGCGTGCCACAACCGTTTTTTGTCTCAATGAGCCCAACAGCCCAGCATCAAAATAGCGCTCATCATCACGAGAAATTCTCAGGGAGACATTTTCCGCCAGTGTCAGCCAGACCCACCTCCTGGTGCGCTTCACGCCCGAGACCTCCCCTTTAATCATACGAAAGCCCTGATCACCACCCCTCAGCGCTGTGGCATCAACTGTTTCAGCCCCCCCCTGGCGCCATAAACCCACTCGTTTGGTACGCGCAAGACGCTCGAACCGCTGATAACAGTCGGCGTGGTACAAATTGGGCGGGATCGCAATCGCCACCGCATACCCCTTTTCAAGCAGCCACTGCTGAATGTTGCGCCCATCTTCAAGGTAGAGGTGCGCCAGTGTGCGCCCATGACGATCTTCTCTCTCGCGTCCATATTGAATGGCTATACGCCGCTGCCCTTTCAACAGCTGCCGCAGCGCATCACGCGCCGCCACACCAAAAGGTTCTGCTGGTGCGCTATCTCGCGCTAGCTCTGGCGTGTTGATACCGATCAGGCGAACTTTCTGCCCACCGGCAAGATGGACTGTATCGCCATCATGCACATATTTAACCTTGCGGTAGTCGTCGATACCCTCTGCAACACACTCTTCAGCGCTACTGATCGATGAAAAAACCATTGAGACAAAGAGTAGCAGCGCTCCTAACGAAAAAAGGGCACCTGAATCAGGCACCCTTTTTAGTGAACCGGCAGCCATTGTTGGCGGCCTGTTCAAATCAGCTTTTTTTGCCGTATTTCTGTCTAAACTTATCGACACGGCCAGCGGTATCCAGGATCTTCTGCTTACCGGTATAGAAAGGGTGACACATCGAACATACATCCAGACGCAGCGCTTTGCCCGCAGTAGAACGTGTCTTAAAAGTGTTACCGCAACTACAGGTAACGTCGATTTCTTCATAAGCTGGATGGATATCCGATTTCATTCTGTTCAACCTCACAAATTTTCATATGCCGCCACCTGAACCCACTCCAGGCACCGCATAAACTCTGGCCGCGTATTGTATGTAAATCCTTGCTGATCAGCAAGTTAATATAATTTTCCCAACCGAAAAACAGACTAACTCATTGATTAATCAGGTGATCGCTTATTGGCTAATTTGCCTCAGCGCTTCATGGAGTCAAAGAATTCGGCGTTGGTCTTGGTCGCCTTGAGCTTGTCCAGCAGAAACTCCATTGCCGCCAGCTCATCCATCGGGTGGAGTAGCTTGCGCAGAATCCACATTTTTTGCAGCTCATCGGGCTTGGTTAACAGCTCTTCACGACGGGTGCCGGATCGATTCAGGTTGATCGCCGGGTAGATGCGCTTCTCTGCAATACGGCGCTCAAGGTGCAGCTCCATATTGCCGGTACCCTTAAACTCTTCGTAGATCACATCATCCATACGTGAGCCGGTATCGATTAATGCGGTTGCCAGGATAGTCAGGCTCCCCCCCTCTTCGACATTACGCGCCGCACCAAAAAAGCGTTTCGGTCGTTGCAGTGCATTGGCATCGACACCGCCGGTCAGCACCTTGCCGGATGAGGGGACAACGGTGTTATAGGCACGCCCGAGGCGGGTGATCGAATCGAGCAGAATCACCACATCGCGTTTATGTTCAACCAGGCGCTTCGCCTTTTCGATCACCATCTCGGCCACCTGTACGTGACGTGTTGCCGGCTCATCGAAGGTGCTGGAGATCACCTCCCCTTTCACTGAACGCGCCATCTCTGTCACCTCTTCCGGGCGCTCATCGATCAACAATACAATCATGTAACACTCTGGATTCAGTTCGGTGATCGAATGCGCGATACTCTGCAACATCATCGTCTTACCCGCTTTGGGTGGCGAGACAATCAAGCCACGCTGCCCCTTACCGATCGGTGAAACCAGTTCGATGATACGTGCGGTGAGGTCTTCTGTACTGCCATTCCCCAGCTCAAGGTTGAGCCGTTCGTTGGCAAACAGAGGCGTCAGGTTTTCAAATAGCACCTTGCTCTTGGCCACTTCTGGTGATTCAAAATTAATCTCATTAACTTTCAATAGCGCAAAATAACGCTCACCCTCTTTCGGTGGACGAATCTTTCCGGTCACGGTATCGCCGGTACGCAGCCCAAAACGGCGTATCTGGCTCGGGGAGACATAGATATCATCCGGACCCGCCAGGTAGGAGCTGTCTGCTGATCGTAAAAACCCGAAACCATCCTGCAAGATCTCCAGCACACCCTCACTGTGGATATCTTCACCTTTTTTGGCGTGAGACTTAAGGATTGCGAAGATCAGGTCTTGTCGACGCGAACGCGCCATGTTTTCGATACCCATAGAACGGGCGAGCTCTAGCAGCTCTGCAGCGGATTTTTGTTTCAGTTCTGTAAGATTCATATGAAATTTTTAGGGCAGTTATTATTGAAAAACGAAGTGGACAAAATATAAGAATGGATTCCACCCCTGAGACATCAAAATATGGCTGTATAACAGGGAGGGTGGCCAGTAAAGGCGTTGGTCTTTAGTTATTTTTTTAGAGTAGGAGTAAACGCTACCACTCTTTCGTGATAACGTCCAGCCCCTGAAATACTTTAATGGAAAATATTATTAGTTATTACTATCGAGAAATGCAGAGAGTTGTGATTTCGAAACGGCGCCAACTTTAGTGGCCTCAACATTGCCCGCCTTGAAAAGCATCAGGGTGGGAATACCGCGAATACCGTAACGGGGCGGTGTTGCTGGATTGTCATCAATATTAAGTTTAGCAATCCGAATCTTGCCGTCATACTCTACCGCAATCTCTTCTAGAATCGGTGCAATCATTTTGCATGGCCCACACCACTCTGCCCAGAAATCGACCAGTACCGGTACGTCCGACTTAAGTACATCGTCTTCAAATGTGGCGTCTGTTACAGCGCTAATATTGTCACTCACCCTCTATGCCTCCAGATTACTATTATCAATTGACCAAAATCCATCTCATCCCTGTAGCAGGATCTATGGCTAAGCGTGATTATTAACAATCTAATCACAATACACAAACATTGTGTCAATAATAAAACCGATAAAGATATCACCGAATCTGCTATTATTTTCGGATATGAGCGACAATCATCTATCCAGCACCCATTTTTCATCGCTAAATCTTCCTGCGGAACTCTCGCAGGGCATTGAAAAAACAGGCTTTAGTCTGTGCACGCCGATTCAGGCGGAGACGCTGCCGCTGGCCCTGGCAGGCTCCGATATTGCCGGACAGGCGCAGACGGGTACCGGCAAAACAGCGGCTTTTTTAATTGCGCTGATGAACCGCCTGCTCACCAGCGAGATAGATAAAGCAGCGGCGGGTAGCAACCCTCGTGCGCTAGTGCTGGCGCCCACACGTGAGCTGGCGCTACAGATTCATAAAGATGCGCTCGCCCTCGGCGAGGCAACTGGGCTGAAAATTGGGGTCGTCTACGGCGGTGCCGGTTACGATTCGCAAAAAGAGATGCTGCGGGACGGGCTCGATATTCTGATCGGTACACCAGGGCGAACCATCGACTTTTTCAAGCAGAATATCTTTAACCTCAAATCGATCGAGGTGATGGTGCTGGATGAGGCGGACCGCATGTTTGACCTCGGCTTTATCAAGGATATCCGTTTTCTATTACGGCGCATGCCCGACCCGGTAAAAAGGCTCAACCTGCTCTTCTCCGCCACTTTGTCGTTCCGTGTGACAGAGCTCGCCTATGAGCACATGAACAATCCAACGCTGATCAAGATTGAAACTGAAAAGGTGACCGCAGACAAAGTCGAACAGAGCATCTACTACACCTCTAACGATGAAAAGATTCCGCTGCTGCTCGGGCTGTTAAAACGGCTCGACCCGATGCGCTCGATCATTTTTGTGAACACAAAAGATGCTGGTAATAAGGTCAACGCCTTTCTCACCGGCAACGGTTTTAATGCCGGCACCCTCTCCGGCGATGTGCCACAGAAGAAGCGCATTAGCCTGCTCAAACGTTTTCAGGAGGGCGAGCTGCCGATCCTCGTCGCGACCGATGTGGCGGCTCGTGGTCTGCATATCCCGGCGGTTAGCCACATCTTCAATTATGATTTACCTCAGGATTCCGAAGACTATGTGCACCGCATTGGGCGCACAGCACGTGCCGGCACCAGTGGTGTTGCGATCAGTTTTGCCTGCGAAGACTACGCCTTTGCACTGCCAGACATTGAAACGTATGTCGGTAACAAGATCCCCACCGAACGCGTTACCGCTGAATTATTGGTGACGCCTGAACCGCCGCTCTATCCCAAAAAAAAGCCCAGGCCACATCGCAGTCAAAAGTCGGACAGCAGCCAGCGACGACGTCGCCCTCAGCGCCGCTCACACTCATAGGTAACCTCTTAGCAGCCGCGATCAATCTTCATCACCCAGGCGAAGGTGTTCAACAAAGATAATAGATGGGAATGTTCGGTTAAGTGTCGAGCTATGAAAATTCATCATGGTGGTGCCTCGGCTATATTCGACCCGATCACCCTCATTGTAGTCACCCCGTGAACCGGCAAGCCACTGCTCAGTCGCCCCTTTTGTGACTCGAATATAGCTATAGGCTTTGGTCTGAATCACTTCTGCCACCACACCACTATTGGGGAGCGCCCGTTTTGGCTTCAGTAATCTTGCCTGTTGCTGCTGCTGGTAACGCTCAGATTGCTGCTGTGAACCCCAGAAGCCGATATCGCCTTGCTCATCAAAACCCGCATATTCAGCACTTTTATAATAGCCATCACGGTTGGTGCCACCAATAATATAGATACGGTCGTTATAAACCACGCTACCAAAATTTGCCCGCACCGATGACAGAGGGGTGGTGTAACGCCACGACGTTAACTCACCACCGCTTAACTGCTGTGTCAGTTCAATTTTATCGCTGTAAACGGCACCATTCAGCCCACCAATGGCGTAAAGCTGATAGCCGTGGACAACCGATGAGAGCGCATAACGTGGCATCTGCATCGCCGCTGTTTTTTGCCACACAAGATCATCTTCGATCGTTGGCCGGGTAAACTCAACCTCGGTTAAACCGACACCTTCGCGCTCCGCATGACCACCGATCACATATGTAAAGCCATTCAGTGATTTAACGCTAT
>DRLG01000005.1 GCA_011053135.1 Chromatiales bacterium | reverse complement strand
GTTATGTGGAATCCTAAGCTGAAACGTCCGCGTGACACCGACTTTAAAATGGCTCGCATCAACCATGTGAATAGCAGGGGAGTCCCCCTGTTCACGCAGCTGGTTCCAATGGAGGCTGGAGCCCTGAGGATCGTAATCCATCAGCGCTGTTTTCAGGTGAGATGCGGCAAAGAGGCTCGCCAGGTTCGAAGCGATGGTCGTTTTACCGCTCCCGCCTTTCGAAATAACCACTAACACCGTCTGCATATCCGCCTGCTCCATTTTCAGTCACAGGGGAGAACTCACACATCTGATAAATCGCTTATCGACCAGCTAGCTAAGGAGTCATCCCCTCATACTGATTTAGTCGGCAGCGATACCGCATTTATTAGAACCTAATGGCTGCTAGCACCATTCAACTATCGACTTTGCTGTGAGTTTCCGATTTTTCAACAGGCCTGGTGCAGGCAAGAAGCCATAAGTACCCCCCCGCACCGGCAACGATAGAGCCGGCCAGCACGCCTGTTTTTGCCATTAGCAGATATTCAGCCTGACCAGCAAAACCGAGTTCTGCAACAAAGATAGACATTGTAAAACCGATACCGCTCAGCAGCGCGACTCCACAGATCTGCGCAAAAGAGACCCCTTCTGGCAGGCGGCAGAGCCCCAGTTTCAGTGCTACCCAGCTGATGCCGGCAACTCCGATAAACTTACCGACAATCAGTCCCGCAATCACACCGAGCGCTACCGGGTGACTAAGCGTTTCACCGAGGGATGAGAAATCAATCGGAATACCGGCGTTGATAAAGGCAAACAGAGGAATAACCAGAAAAGCCACTGGCATGTGCATGCTGTGCTCCAGACGTTGCAGTGGTGTTTCAACGGCGTGCACACCATCTTCCAGTGTCTGTACAATCGCCTTCTGCTCATCATTTTTCATGATGCTTTCACCGGGGCGATAACTTCTGTCGAAACGGGCAATCAGCTCTTTTACACGCTGGCTAAAGAGTACCGGATCATATTTTGGACGAGCCGGGATCATCAACGCTGTCAGGACACCCGCCAGCGTCGCATGAACACCCGATTTTAACAACGCAAACCAGAGCAATGTACCAATCAGAAAATAGGGCAGCGGCTTACGAATACCTACCACATTAAAAAATACCAGTACCGCAAAGAGTAAACAGCCGATCACTAACGGCTCCATCATCACCTGCTCGGTGTAAAAAACTGCGATGACGAGCACTGCGCCAAGATCATCAACAATTGCCAGAGCGACAAGAAAAGTGATCAGCGCCTTTGGCACACGGCTCCCCAGCAGTACGAGCGCACCAATCGCAAAAGCGATATCAGTCGCCATTGGAATTCCCCAGCCATGCGCCCCCGCTGTGCCTGCATTGATGGCGTAGTAAATTAACGCCGGGATCAACATCCCACCGATAGCCGCAAGAATAGGTAAAACAGCCTGTTTAGGCTCAGCCAGTTCGCCCACCAGTATTTCGCGTTTTAACTCCAGCCCGACTACAAAAAAGAAGAGCGCCATCAGACCGTCATTCACCCAGTGGTGAAGTGTCTTTTCAATCTCCCAACTGCCAACGGCAAGTCCAATTTTGGTGTGAACAAAATGCTGGTAAGCCTCTGCGTAGAGGCTGTTAGCGGCGACGAGTGCCAGTAGAGCGCAGGCCATCAATAAAAAGCCACTCGTGGTCTCGCGGTGAATAAACTCCTCAAAGGGGGTTACGACACGATCAAACGTCTTTTCCCAGGGGGCAAAATATTTTCGCTGGCTGGATTGGTTGTCAGGCTGCTGCTGTTCCATTATATAACTTCTCTAATATCAACCTGGTACTACGCCAGGTAAGGGGGGAATTCATTCTCAGAATAGCGACCAACGACCACCGCCAGCTAAACTCCGAGAGCGGGATATTATACGCAGATAGTACAGTGATGTCTCTCAAATTCAGTTGAGAACAGCCCTGAAAACAGGTGCTAACCTACCACTGTGGTAGCAACTTCTGGCGCCAGTAATGCACCAGTAAATATCATCATCGGACGTGTGATCAAAATACCTAGCCCCTGAGCTCTGTGGTCCTTTTTTAGTGCTATGACCCGCTCCGCATCCTCTTTGCCCGAAACAATGGCACGTGCAACCTGTACCTGCACGGCATAGAGAACATAGAGGGTGATCACCAGCATGAAGTGAATCCAGACACCAAAGGTCAGAATGTCACCCTGCGCGATTAGCTGGTTGTACCAGTCACGCGTCATAAAGAGATAAATTGGGAAGGTTAAATCAAAAATCAGTAGCGAAACCATCACACTGATATGAAATGTGCGAATATGGGCAAAGTAAAAAGCGGCAAACTGTAACAAACAGGTTGCAGATGCAAATATGATCGCGCCAGTCATCTATTATTACTCTCAAATTAGAGGATCAGTGAAAAACTCGTCAGGAACCACTTGGACAAAAGTGGATAGTAAGGTGATACTCACCATAACGCCAGCATCCGACAATAAATTGCGCCACCACCATTAACCCCATAAAATAGTACAGATTACACTCAGGAACCTGATTAATTGCCTTTTCTGTCACTGCGAGCAAAGCGTGACGGACTGGAAGTCCAAACCCTTTCGGGCGGTCGACGCTAGATGAACTATTGAGTTAAGCGATGACTTCGTCGTTTCACTCCCCGGAATGACAATTGATCAGAACTCCTCCAGCTTATTTTACTGGAAATTTCTTCAAAAAGAGATTATAAGTGTTTTTTGAGTCCGAGAAAATCGATTATTAAACCTTAATGTATCGACTAATGCGAACAATGGTATAGCGAATGAATAGCATCAACTATAAACACCTCCACTACTTCTGGGTCGTTGCCAGAGAAGGGAGTATCGCGCGCGCAAGCGAGCAGCTCCATCTGACGCCACAGACAATTAGTGGCCAGTTAAGCCTGCTAGAAAAGTCGGTAGGTAAAAAACTCTTTTCCAGATCGGGTAGAAATCTGGTGCTTACCGAAGCGGGGCGCACCGCGCTCGAATATGCGGATGATATTTTTCTGCTGGGAGCTGAACTACAGAATGTGCTCTCAAACCGTGCGGTTGAAGGCAGCCCGCTGCGATTATCAGTCGGCATCACAGATGTAATTCCGAAGCTGATCGCTCACCGCTTACTTGAGCCTGCACTACAGATCGACGAGCCGGTTCGCATCATCTGCCATGAAGATAGCCTGGATAACCTGTTAACCGATATCGCCGCGCATAAACTGGATGTTGTGATATCCGATCGCCCCATTCGACCTTCGATGAATGTGCGCGCTTTCAATCACCATCTAGGATCATGCGATATCACTTTTTTTGCCGACGCTAAACTGACTGAAAAATATAAAGAGGGGTTCCCGCACTCACTCGATCAGGCGCCGATGCTGCTGCCTGTTGCTGGCAATGCGATCCGGCGTGAGATTATGCAGTGGTTCGACAGCCTGGGTGTCCGCCCGATCATCGTTGGCGAGTTTGATGATAGCGCTTTAATGAAAACCTTTGGGCAGGCGGGTGTAGGGATTTTTGCTGCGCCCACCGTCATCACTAACGATATAGAGCGGCAGCACAATGTGTTTGCAATCGGTTCAACCGATAAAATCCATGAGGAGTTTTATGCTATCTCCCCGGAGCGTAAGTTAAAACACCCGGGAGTGATTGCCATCAATGACTCAGCCCACAAAAATGTCTTTCCCGAAATGTGATTAATCTTCAGCGGTCACAATTGGGCACCATGTTCCTCTGAGCTTTTCAAGCTCACGGTCACTCAAGCGCCCCTCTCCAGCCAGCAGATCACTGGCAATCTCAATCGGCTCACCGTTATCATCCTGATACCCCCAGCCACCCTCACTGGCAAGATCAATTAACGTACTGGCGACATCATCGATCCGCATCGAATACTCTGCCGCCAGCTCACGTAGATCTGTCATTTGCAGATTGGCCTGTTTTTCGTCGTACGCTTCGCGCAATAACGTGATTAAAAATGGTTTAAGGGAAAGCGGTCCGTGACGAGGCATTCTCAATCTCTCCGATCATTTAAGCTGTCGCAACTGAATCACGCAGTACAGGGCGCCATTCACCCGTAAAGCCACGCAGATCCTTCTCCTGAAGACGTGCATTCACATATAATTGATCCAGCGTCTCTCTGGTAATTTTGACGGGTGTGGAGTCTTTTATATATTGCCATTCGCCATGAATACAGAGTTCAAACATCGTCACCATAATATCATCAAAGCGGATTTTGTTATCCAGCGCGAGTCTATGGAAGTCATCTATATTTAACGCCCCCCCCTTCATTCGATGCGCCTCTTTAGCCAGCCCCTCCAGCGCAATATCCCACTTTGGAACCTCGTCATCACCTACTATCGTCGAATCACTCACAAGCCACACCCCTCAACATTGGAATTTCACCCATACCAAACCGTAACCACCGACGTTACTCCCTTGCGCCTCTATCGGCAGTTTTTTGAAAAACCTGAAAGAACAATTATAACTTGCTATTTTCTATGTAATTTACCGTTTCATACTTTGGTGGCGTCTGCAAATAGAAGCCGCTTTCATGGAGCGCCCTCATCACCTCAACCACATCCGCCTGCGCAAGCTTGCGCGCCTCAGAGAGCTCCAGTTCCATCACGAACTCAAGCTCCCCTAGCAGGCTGGAAAGGGTTTCGGGAATAGAGGAGAGATCATCCTCCTGCCCGGCATCACGCCTGAGGTAGAGATAATAATCAGGTTTTCTTTCACTTTTATAGACTGCACAATTGACTGCCATTTCTCACCCGGACGTTTTGAATGTTGTTCAATTTTGAGGAAGAGGCATTCTAGTCCCCACATCCCGATCGAACAAGGAGATGGCTCATTTAAAAACAGAAAAAGCGCCACCAGGCGCTTTATCAGTAGAGTTTTAGATCTATTTTGCAGCATCCCTGCTGCTACATTCTTCCCTGTGCTGCCCGCTTAAGGGGGAATAGCAGGCAGCGCCAACTCCGTTTGCCTATGCGATCCTGCATCAATGACTGACATCCCTCTCACTCCATTGTGATCCATCCATTGATGCCAATCCCTTTGGCGCTCTCCCTGGAATAGTCCTGGTTCGACAGACTACTCATTCATCCCGTCAGATAACGACTACAGTGCTCAACACCTTATCGCTATGACAGATATATAGCGGCCACAAATCCAGACTCATTAACTCGGGAATCACGGTTTTTATTAAAAACCGGCCCTGAGGATCGTACCTGGGGTAAAATAGGCGCTGGCATAATCAGCCTGATTTAGAATTATCTCCAGCGACTTCAATATATTAAAAAACAAAATAGAGATGTAATGAGCCATTCTCCAGCTAAAATCGGTTTTGTCAGCCTCGGCTGCCCCAAAGCACTCGTCGATTCAGAACAGATCATCACCCGCCTGCGTGCCGAGGGATACGAAATCAGCGCCAGTTACGACCAGGCCGATATGGTTGTGGTAAACACCTGCGGCTTCATCGATGCAGCAATCGAAGAGTCACTGGATGCGATTGGCGAAGCAATCAACAAAAATGGCAAAGTCATTGTGACCGGCTGCCTCGGCGCTCACGGTAACACGATTCATGAGCAGTTCCCCGACCTCCTTGCCGTAACAGGCCCTCATGCCGCTCACGAGGTGATGGCCGCCATCCACACACACCTGCCCCCACTTCACGACCCTTACACCAGCCTGGTGCCGCCTCAGGGCATCAAGCTCACCCCAAAACATTACGCCTACCTGAAGATCTCGGAAGGTTGCAACCACCGCTGCACCTTTTGCATCATCCCCTCACTACGCGGTGATCTGGTGAGCCGCCCGATCGGTGAAGTGATGCAGGAAGCAGAAAACCTCGTCAGTGCCGGTGTGCGTGAACTCCTGGTGATCTCACAGGACACCAGCGCCTACGGCGTTGATACCCGCTACAAACTCGATTTCTGGAACGGTAGAGCGATGAAGACCCAGTTTCTCCCCCTGGTCGAAGCACTCGGCGAGCTCGATGTGTGGGTGCGTCTGCACTATGTCTACCCCTACCCGCATGTCGATGATGTTATTCCACTGATGGCTGAAGGCAAGATACTTCCTTATCTCGACATCCCGTTTCAGCACGCCAGCCCTACTATATTAAAGGCGATGAAACGCCCGGCACATAGTGAAAATACACTTGAACGCATCCGAAAATGGCGCTCGATCTGCCCCGATATCACACTACGCAGCACCTTTGTGGTCGGTTTTCCTGGTGAAACGGAATCTGATTTCAACTACCTGCTCGATTTTATGCAGGAGGCGCAGCTCGATCGTGTCGGTGCCTTCGCCTATTCCCCTGTTACAGGCGCAGCCGCCAATGCGCTGCCCAACCCCGTGCCC
>DRLG01000004.1 GCA_011053135.1 Chromatiales bacterium | reverse complement strand
CGGTACCCGCCTCTACAAAGAGCGAAATGGCAGCCCTATCCTGCTGAAAAAACGGATCATCGTCACCGGTGATCAGATCATCGATGCCGCCTCAGGTATTGAGCAGCAGAACGGTTCGCCTACCGTCTTTATCTCGCTCGATAGCAAAGGGGCTCGCAAGATGGCCGACACCACCCGCGACAATATCGGCAAACCGATGGCGGTAGTCTTTATCGAAAACAAGGTCGATACCAAACGCATTGATGGTGAACTGGTCAAGACCAAGAAGAAGATCGAAGAGGTGATCAACGTCGCGGTAATTCGTGACCAGTTCAGCAAACGTTTCCAGATTACCGGGCTTGATAGTACCGATGAAGCGCGAGATCTCGCCTTGCTACTAAGGGCGGGCGCGCTGGCGGCACCGATTGAGATTGTCGAAGAGCGTACCGTTGGGCCGAGCCTGGGGCAGGAGAATATTGATCAGGGTGTCGCTTCAGTTGTTACCGGTTTTATCATTGTCATGATCTTTATGGCGGTGTGGTATCGCGTCTTTGGGCTGGTTGCAAACATCGCATTGACCGTGAATCTGGTGATGATTGTCGCGGTGCTTTCGATGCTACAGGCGACACTCACCCTGCCCGGGATTGCCGGAATTGTGTTGACAGTTGGTATGGCGGTCGATGCCAATGTGCTGATTTTTGAGCGCATCCGAGAGGAGATTCGCAGTGGTAACTCGCCGCAGGCGAGTATTAACGCGGGTTATGACAAGGCGCTTTCGACGATCGCCGATGCCAATATTACAACCTTGATCGCAGCGCTGGTGCTCTACGCCTTTGGTACCGGCCCGATTAAGGGGTTTGCGATTACGTTATCGATCGGCATCGTCACCTCAATGTTTACCGCAATCATGGGAACACGTGCCGTTATCAACCTGGTTTATGGTGGCCGTAAAATCAAAAAGCTGGCGATCTAGCCGCAACGAATGGATGAGAGATTAGATGAGAATATTTAATAAAGAGCCTTCATTTGATTTTATGGGCAAGCGTAAGCTTGCGTTGATCTTGTCGCTGGTGCTGGTGCTCATCTCCATCGCCTCCCTGGCCACGCGAGGCCTGAATCTTGGAATTGACTTCACCGGTGGTACGCTGATTGAAGTGGGCTATGACAGCACTGTTGATCTTGGCGATGTGCGCGAGACTCTGGCTGATGCCGGCTATGGTGACGCCATTGCACAGCATTTTGGCACCTCAAAAGATGTGTTGATTCGTGTTCCACCCATCGATGGAAAGTCTAATGTCGATCTGAGTAGTGATGTGCTAAATGCGTTACATGCCGGGCCAAATTCGGATGAAGTGGAGATGCGGCGTGTTGAATTTGTCGGTCCGCAGGTGGGCGATGAGCTGACTGAGGATGGTGGCCTGGCGATGATCTATGCGCTGTTCGGTATTCTTATCTACATTACATTACGTTTTGAGAAACGTTTTGCGGTGGGTTCTGTAGCGGCGCTGGTGCATGATGTGGTGATTACACTGGGGATCTTCTCGATTCTGCAACTTGAGTTTGACCTCACCACGCTGGCGGCGATTCTGGCGGTGATCGGTTACTCACTGAACGACACCATCGTCGTGTTTGATCGTATCCGTGAAAATTTTCGTAAAATGCGTAAGGGGACGCCGGTCGAGGTCTCGAATAGATCCATCAATCAGATGCTCTCCCGTACATTGGTGACCTCGCTGACAACACTCTTTGTGTTGATAGCGCTGTTTGTACTAGGTGGCGAGATTATTCACAGCTTTGCGACGGCGCTAATTATCGGCATTATTGTGGGTACTTACTCTTCTGTTTACGTGGCGAGCGCAACCGCGCTGGCGCTGGGTATCAGTAAGCAGGATCTGATGCCGGTTAAAAAAGAGGGTGCGGATGATGTCGAAGGGGTAGGTGACCAGCCTTAAAGCTGGAGCTGATTAGTGTTAACAGGCCCTAGTTCTCTTCAGTCCTCTGTGATGCGTGATGAGATGGCCGAGTGGTCATCTCATCTTTGTCCACTACAGCAATCTCAATTCGATTACGCCCCAGCCGTTTCGCACGGTAGAGCGCCTTGTCTGCGCGCTCAATGAACGATACCGGTGGTTCTCCCGCGGCATAAAGGGCGATGCCGGCAGAGAAGGTGGGGATCGGAAAAGTGCCGCCATCATACTGAAAGGTACACTGGCTGGTTCGTCCACGTACCTTTTCCAGCGCGCGCTGAGCGCCAGCGAGGTCTGTATTGGGCAGGATCACGGCGAACTCTTCACCGCCATAGCGCGACGCCAGATCGTGGTGTCTGAAGCCAGAGAGTGCGCGCTCCGCAAAATTTCGTAACACCTCATCGCCAGCTGTATGGCCGTAGCGGTCATTGATCGCCTTAAATGAATCGAGGTCGATAAGCGCCAGGCAGAGTGGATACTCATAGCGCTGAACACGTGAAACCTCATCTTCAATGCGTTTAAAAAAGGCGCGCCGGTTGGGTAGCTGTGTCAACTCATCGGTTAAACTGAGCGTGTGTGCTTTTTTAAGTTCATCACTCAGATCCTGTCCTTCACTCTCAATAATCTGCAGGAACTTGCTGGCGCTGTCGAGCTTTTCAGTCAATGACTCATGGTTTTGCAGCAGGCTGGAGATCTCATTGGAGAGTTCCAGTTTGAGTGCCTGCAACTCGCCAATATCGCTGCTGTTGTTGATGTTATGGCGTTCAGTATTGAGCGCCCGTCCTAACGCTCTATTTTGCTCAGAGACCTCTGTCAGGTGGTGAGCGAGTGCCGCCTGAATCTCTTCCATATGTCTTCGTTTTTTATCCAGAAGCAGGAATTCACTACTGATCTGGGGCCTCTCTCGAGTGGGTATTAGTGGCGCGGGGACGGGTTCTACTTCCGGGGTGGGGGGCTCTGTTTTTTCTGTGGCCTGTGGTCGATATGAGCTGGGACTGGCCGTGCTTCCATCTGTTTTATTGGCTACATCTGGGTTCAAGCCCCGGTTATCATCAGTAATTTTTGCAAGAATCGCTTTCACTTCATTGAGCTCGTAGAGTGGCGGGCTGGCCTCCAGTCTTAATTTAAGCAGCTCCAGGTGCTGCTGAAGCGGGCTGCCCATCGCTGCTTGCTGGTGGCAGCATGTCAGGAGTGTAGAAAAAAGTGAGCAGTAGGCCTCATGCTGGTGCCGTTGTTCCACTTCCTGTGCGGCGAGCATGCTCTTGATATGAAGATGTACAATATCAGCGCCGGCCTGCTCTTGCTTCGACAGTTCGAGAAGCTTCAGAATCGTTGATATTGTGCTCTGTTGGGTGAAGGAAGTCATTTAAGTTGTTACTTTTTCTGGGGTCCCTCCCGAACAAAAAGCAGAAATAGTCTCTTACAAAAATTGTCAATATTATGACTATTATACGCTAAATAAGCGCTATTTCTGAGATTTTATATTTAATATGTCTGATTTCACGATTTTACCTGTTTCTTATAATAAACAACCAGTTAAGGGGTTTATATAATCTTAAATATCGTTTTCTTTCTGTCTGCGTGGCAGGTTCATATAGCTCGTTGGTTAACAATTACCCGTAAATATAAGGTAGGTTTACCTATCTAATTGGGGAGAGCCTGCTCGCACCGTCTGATATGTAATGTAGCATCTTGATAATGAGTAATTTTTCGTGATCAGGTATCATACTCCGCTTTAGTTTTGATGGTTTTCTGGTGGCGTTAAATGACAGCCACTCGGGCGATTTTGGAGAAAGGAATAGATGTTTACATCGGATATGTCGATTAGCGGGTTTGACGATGAGTTGTTTTTAGCAATGGAGCAGGAGGCGGTTCGTCAGGAGGAGCATATTGAGTTGATTGCTTCTGAAAATTACACCAGTCCTCGCGTGATGGAGGCGCAGGGCTCTGTGCTGACCAACAAGTACGCGGAAGGCTATCCGTTCAAACGCTATTACGGCGGCTGCGAACATGTTGATGTTGTTGAGCAGCTGGCGATTGATCGCCTTAAAACGCTTTTTAATGCCGATTATGCCAATGTGCAGCCGCACTCCGGTTCGCAGGCGAATGCGGCGGTTTATCTGGCGCTGCTGAGCGCGGGCGACACCATTATGGGGATGAGCCTGGCACATGGGGGTCATCTGACTCATGGTTCCAAAGTGAGTTTTTCCGGCAAGATCTTTAATGCAGTGCAGTATGGTCTGAATGAAGAGACAGGTGAGATCGATTACGACCAGGCCGAAGCGCTCGCGCTTGAGCATAAACCCAAAATGGTGATAGCTGGTTTCAGTGCCTATTCACGTGTGGTTGACTGGCAGCGTTTCCGCGATATTGCCGATAAAGTGGGCGCCTACCTGGTGGTCGATATGGCGCATGTCGCGGGGCTGGTGGCGGCGGGTCTCTACCCAAGCCCTGTAGAGATCGCCGATGTCACCACCTCCACCACCCATAAAACACTGCGCGGTCCACGTGGCGGAATCATTCTGGCGAAGAGCAATCCAGAAATTGAGAAAAAACTGAACTCAATGGTTTTTCCGGGTACTCAGGGTGGGCCGCTAATGCATGTTATTGCAGGCAAGGCGGTGGCTTTTAAAGAGGCGTTACTGCCTGAGTTTAAGCGCTACCAAACACAGGTGGTTGCCAACGCGCAGGCGATGGCAGGCGTGATGCAGGCGCGTGGTTACAACATCGTCTCGGGTAAGACTGAGAATCACCTCTTTCTGGTTGACCTGATCGATAAAGGGATGACCGGCAAAGAGGCCGATGCAGCGCTGGGGGCAAGCAACATCACGGTCAATAAAAATAGCGTCCCGAATGATCCACAGTCACCGTTTGTGACCAGTGGTATCCGTATCGGCACGCCAGCCATCACCACGCGCGGCTTTACGGTTGCAGAGTCTGAACAGCTGGCTGGCTGGATTTGCGATGTGCTGGATGACCACCACAATGAAGCGCTGATCAACCGTGTTAAAGGCGAAGTGCTGGCCATCTGCAAACGTTTTCCAGTCTATCAATAGCGCACAAGCGGCAGCGCATTATGCTGCCGCTTGATGTATAGTTCCGATTACTTTCTCGCTACGTTGAGTGTTCCAATATGCACTGCCCATTCTGTGGTGAAGCCGATACCAAAGTGATTGATTCCCGTCTCGCCAGCGATGGTGATGTGGTGCGTCGTCGGCGTGAATGTGTCACCTGTAGCGAGCGCTTCACAACCTTTGAGACAGCGGAGCTTGCGCTGCCCCGGATGGTGAAAAATGACGGTACAAGAGAGCCCTTTCACGAAGAGAAACTGCGTGCTGGGGTGTTACGGGCGATGGAAAAACGCCCGGTCAATATTGAGGATATCGATACCGCCATTAACCGCATCAAACATAAACTGCGTGCCAGTGGTGAGCGTGAGTTGCCCTCAAGTCAGCTGGGTGAATGGGTGATGGCCGAACTGCGGGATCTGGATGAAGTGGCCTATGTCCGTTTTGCTTCGGTCTATCGCAGTTTTCAGGATGTGAATGCCTTTCGCGAAGAGATTGAACGGTTACAGAATGAGTCATCGCCCGAGTTGAAAAAGCGTCAGATAACCTTGTTACCAGGTGAGCGTGATAAAGAGTAGCGTGACAAAGAGCAGAGGCGCAGATCATCTCTTTATGGCGCGAGCGATTCAGCTTGCGCAGCGTGGCATCTATACGACCCACCCCAACCCGCGTGTTGGCTGCGTTATTGTGCGGCAGGATGAGATCGTGGGTGAGGGGTGGCACATGCGTGCTGGTGAACCGCACGCCGAGGTGTACGCTCTGAACGCCGCGGCTGAGCGCAGCGCCGCAGCGACGGTCTATGTCACGCTTGAACCGTGCAGCCACTTTGGTCGTACCCCCCCCTGTGTCGAGGCACTGGTCAAAGCGGGGGTGAAACGGGTGGTGGTAGCGATGAGTGACCCGAATCCGCAGGTTGCCGGCAAAGGGATCGCCGCACTCAGGGCGGCAGGTATCGAGGTAACAGAGGGAGTGTTGCAGGCTGAGGCGGTGGCGCTGAACCCGGGGTTTATTTCGCGTTTTACACGCGGTCGCCCATTTGTGCGCTGCAAGCTGGCGATGTCGCTGGATGGGCGCACAGCGATGGCGTCGGGCGAGAGTAAATGGATCACCTCCACAGCGGCGCGCCGCGATGTGCAGCGGCTGCGCGCACGCAGTGATGCCATCATGACCGGCATCGGCACCATGCTGGCGGATGATCCGCAACTGGATGTTCGCCCCGAAGGGATCGATGAGCTCCATGTGGTGCTGGCGGGAGAGATGAAACCGCCACTGCGAGTGATTGTCGACTCGACACTGCGCACCCCGCTGGCGAGCCGTACCCTGGGGTTGCCGGGTAGAAAGTTGATTGCAACGGCGGTCGAGTACTCCGAGATACTCAATGTGTTACAGCAGAAGCGTGTTAATGTGTGTCGCTTTGCGGGGGATGATCAGCGGGTTAATCTGCCGCTGTTACTGGACTACCTGGCGGCACTCGAAATCAATGAGTTGATGGTTGAAGCGGGGCCGCAGTTAAGTGGCGCAATGTTGCAGGCCGGTTTAATTGATGAGCTGGTGCTCTACATCGCACCGCATCTGATGGGTGATCAGGCGCAGGGGTTAATGAGCTTGCCCGGCCTTGAAAAAATGTCGCAGCGCATTACGCTGGAGACGAAAGAGATACGTGCAGTGGGTGATGACTGGCGAATCACGCTACGGCCGGCGGCATAGAAATGAGCGAGCTCTGCACGGAAACTGTTTCTCGAGCAAGGGTCTCAAAGCGAATAACGAGGCGCATATGTTTACAGGGTTGATAGAGGCAGTCGGTCAGGTTGTCTCAGTCGAAAATAGAAGGGGAGAGATGCGCATGACGTTTGCGGCGGCATCACTGGGGCTGAATGATACGCAGCTGGGTGATAGCATCGCGATCAACGGCGTCTGCCTGACGGTTGTGAGCAAAACAGATAGAGCGTTTTGTGCTGATGTGTCGGCTGAAACAGTCGCCTGTACAACGCTGGGTGCGCTTCAGGCGGGTAGTCGGGTCAACCTTGAGAAGGCGCTGTTACCGACAACGCGACTCGGTGGTCATATGGTCAGTGGCCATGTCGATGGGGTGGCAGAGGTCGCCAGCATCAGGCCGCAGAATGAGTCGCTTATGATTGCATTTGAGGTGCCATCGCCGTTAGCGAAATATATTGCGCCCAAAGGCTCTATCTGTGTCGATGGTGTGAGCCTGACCACCAATGTGGTGAGTGACAACAGGTTTGAGGTGAACATTATTCCGCACACCCAGCAGCAGACTATTATTGGTGATTACCAGCAGGGGCATCGAGTCAATATTGAGGTCGATGTGGTGGCGCGTTACCTTGAGCGGCTACTACAGGGGGCGCGCCATGACCAAACAGAGCCATCGAATATCACTCGCGAATTTCTTCTGTCACAAGGGTTTGGTGATTGATGATCAGTTCGCCAGTCAACGGAGTTTAATCAGATGGCCTTGAGTAGTGCAGAAACGATCATCGAAGAGATTCGCCAGGGGCGTATGGTCGTGCTGGTCGACGATGAAGATCGTGAGAATGAAGGTGATCTGGTGATGGCGGCGACTGCAGTCACCGCAGACGCAATCAATTTTATGGCGCGGTATGGCCGCGGCCTGATCTGCCTGACCTTAACACGCAGCCGCTGCAACCAGCTCAATCTACCGTTGATGGTGAGTGATACCCACAGTAATCACGCAACCAACTTCACGGTTTCAATCGAGGCGGCGGAAGGGGTCACCACTGGTATCTCAGCCGCTGACCGTGCGACCACCGTGCTGGCGGCGGTAAAAGCCGATGCAACTGCCGATGACATCACCCAGCCGGGACATATTTTTCCATTGATGGCGCAGGATGGCGGGGTGCTGACCCGCGCCGGTCATACCGAAGCGGGGTGTGATCTCGCCCGTCTGGCAGGGCTGGAGCCGGCAAGTGTGATTGTCGAAATTCTCAGTGAAGATGGCACCATGGCGCGCCGCCCTGAACTGGAGTTGTTTGCACAGGAGCACGGCTTGAAAATGGGGGCGATTGCCGACCTGATTCACTATCGGGTGCAGCATGAAAAGACAGTTGAACGTGTCGCTGAATGTACTCTCTCTACACGGTATGGTACTTTTAGGCTGCTCTCCTATCAGGATGTGGTGGACGGACAGCTACATCTGGCGCTGATTTACGGCGAACCTCAGTTAGACAAGCCGGTGCTGGTGCGTGTTCACCTCGAAGATCATCTTGCCGATATGTTGTGTGCGGATCGCCTTGATGGTGCCTGGCCACTGCATGCGGCGATGGAGCGTGTCGTAAAAGAGGGAGCGGGTGTGATCGTGATCCTCAGAAAAGTGTTTGATGCCAGTGCAACCATTCGACAGGTGATGGATTACCAGTTGCGTGAGCGTGGCATTAACCAGCCACAGCCGATGCATGGCAATGAACTGAGAACCTATGGGGTTGGCGCACAGATCCTGCTGGATGTTGGGGTTCACGAGATGCGTGTGCTGGGGCAGCCGAAGCGCCTGCACGGCCTCTCCGGTTTTGGTCTGGAAATAGTAGAGTATGTGTCGTGCCATTAAGTCTATAATCTCGATGGCGCGGTTAATAAAATTTTGTTGTGAGTAATGAATATGACGATTAAAACCTTTGAAGGTGATTTCAACGTGGCAAACAGACGTTTTGTGATTGTAGCCGCCAAGTTTAATAGCTTCATTGTTGACCAGCTGGTAAAAGGTGCGCTGGCCACCCTTAAACAGCACGGCGTGGCGGATGAAAATATCGATATCGTTCAGGTCCCCGGTGCCTTTGAACTCCCCGTCGTGGTTAAAAAGGTTGCGGCAAGTAAACGTTACGATGCGGTGATTACCGTGGGTGCTGTTATCCGAGGTGGAACACCCCATTTTGATTATGTTGCAGGTGAATGTGTTAAAGGTATTTCATCGACGGCACTGGCGTATGGTATTCCCGTAACCTTTGGTGTACTGACGGTTGATACCATCGAGCAGGCGATTGAACGTGCCGGTACCAAGGCGGGAAACAAAGGGGCAGAAGCTGCCATCGCTGCCATTGAAATGGCGAGTCTTATGCAGGTGTTAGACGCATAATTTTTTAGTTTTTATTGTTGTAAAAGGTATTATGAGTCGAACACGTAGTCAGGCGCGCCGTTGTGCGGTGCAGGCGTTATATCAGTGGCAGTTGAGTGCGACGGATGTTGCAGAGGTTGCCGCGCAGATTCTGGAAGATAAAGATAGCAAAAAGGTCGATGCAAGCTATTTTCGTGGCTTGCTGAGCGGTGTCGTGAAGCAGGTAGATACGATCGATGCGCTACTGGCCCCTGCATTAGATCGCTCTATAGAGAGCCTCGATCCAGTTGAACTGGCGATCATGCGGCTGGGAGTTTATGAGCTTCACTATCACATCGAAGTGCCTTATCGAGTGGTGATCAATGAAGCGGTTGAGCTGGCCAAAACCTTCGGTGCCGATCAGGGCCACAAATATGTGAATGGCGTACTGGATAAACTGGCCGCTACGCTCCGCGCGGCTGAGTTCAAGCAGAAGAGATCATCCAGGTAGCGGCTCGTCGCGGTATCAGTTTGCTCATCTGGTTCGTATCGATGCGGAAGTCTCGCTTATGTCCGTAATGGAATTTGAATTGATCGAGCGTTATTTCAGCGCAGCTGGTTGCCCGCGTGATGATGTGGTGCTAGGTGTGGGTGATGATGCGGCGATTCTTTCACCGCCTGCGGGGCATGAGCTGGTTGTATCAACAGACACCCTGGTCTCTGGTGTTCACTTTTTTCCTGACGTCTCCCCTTACTCGCTGGGGCATAAAGCACTCGCCGTTAACCTGAGTGACCTCGCTGCGATGGGTGCCAGCCCAGCCTGGGTGACACTTGCACTGACGCTACCGGATGTTGACGAAGCGTGGCTGCGCGAGTTTAGCGCCGGTTTTTCAGCGTTAGCCTCTCGTTACGGGGTGCAGTTAATTGGTGGCGACACCACCAGTGGGCCACTCTCGATTAGCGTGCAGGCGCTGGGTTTTGTCGAGCAAGGTCGGGCGTGGCGGCGCGACGCTGCGAAGGTTGGTGATCTGATCTATGTCACTGGCACACTTGGTGATGCTGGGCTGGCACTGCAGGCAAGGCAGCAATCCTTATTATTCCCTCCGCGCTATTGTGATGAGTTGTCGGCTCGCCTGGAAAAACCGACGCCGAGAGTGGAAGAGGCGCGGTCACTTCGTGGGCTGGTGAACGCTGCGATTGATCTATCGGATGGACTGCTGAGCGATCTTGGCCATATCCTGAAAGCGAGCAAGGTGGGTGGCCAGATTAAGCTGGATGCGCTGCCGCTCTCATCGGCCTTTCGTATGTGTCGAACAGATAAAGTGGCGCAATCACTTTGCGACAGCACCTGGCAGGCGTTGCCGCTCTCAGCAGGGGATGACTATGAGCTCTGCTTTACAGTCAGCGCGGAGAAGCGGGCGGCACTGCAACGGCGGCTATCGCAGCAGGGGGTAGTTGCACAGTGTATTGGGGTGATAGATGAAGGGCCAGGGTTACGCTGCGTGCAGAAAAGTGGTGAGCTGATTAACATAGAACAAACGGGTTATGAGCATTTCCGATGAGTAAGATAAATAGAAGATTGCTGCTATCGGATCTGAAAGATCCGGTTAATTTTGTCGCCCTTGGTTTCGGCGCAGGGTTATCAAAATATGCGCCGGGGACAGTGGGCACACTGGTGGCGGTGCCACTTTATCTGCTATTGGAGCCGCTTTCGTTGCTCGCCTATGTTGTGATCTCAGTAGCGCTGACGTTAGTTGGTATCTGGCTCTGTGACCGTTCAGCGAGAACCCTCGGAGTTCATGACCACCCCGGTATTGTGTGGGACGAAATCGCAGGCTATCTGCTCACCATGATCGCCGCGCCATCTGGATGGCAGTGGGTCGTGCTCGGGTTTATCCTTTTTCGCCTGTTTGATATCTGGAAGCCGTGGCCGATTAAAGCGATTGATCGCAAGGTGGATGGCGGCCTTGGAATCATGCTGGACGATGTGGTAGCCGCCCTGTTCGCCTGGTTGGTGCTGTACGTTATCGCACTGTTTGTCGGCTAACTCACATTGGATTGATTAGTTCGGGGAAGGCTCCACGATGACCCCTGGAGCCACTGAGAAAACTCACTGGCTGAGAGCGCCGGGGTGATGTAGTTGCCCTGCGCCATGTCGCACCCCATACGGTTGAGTATCTCCCAGATCTCTGGTGACTCAACCCCCTCTGCAATCACCTTACGCCCCATGTTGTGTGCAAGATCAATGGTAGAACGAACGATGATATAGTCATCTTTGTCGCTGATCATGTCGATCACAAATGACTTATCAATCTTAATCTCATCCATCGGGAGCTGCTTAAGGTAGGCAAGAGAAGAGTAGCCGGTACCAAAGTCATCAATGGAGAGGTTGACCCCCATTTCGGAGAGCTCGCCCAGGATCTTCATCGCACAGACAGGGTCAGACATGATGGCACTTTCAGTGATCTCAAGTACCAGATAGCCTGGATCAACCTCGCAATCGAGGCAGGTCCTCCTGATGTGGTCGATTAGCTGCGGATCATGGAGGTTGTGGGTTGATAGATTCACCGCAACCTTGAGTTTGCGCCCCATGTTATGCCATTCACGACAGGTGCTCAGGGCGGCACGTATGACCCAGAGCGTGAGCGGCTTGATCAGCCCGGTATGTTCCGATAGCGGAATAAAGTGGTCCGGGGTCATCAAACCAAAACGGGGATGCTGCCAGCGCACTAGCGCTTCAACCTCAGCGACGTTGCCGCTCTTGAAGTCTATCTTCGGCTGGTAGTGGAGCAGTAGCTCATCGTTGTCGATGGCATGTCGAAGCTCGGTGGTGAGCGCCAGACGGTCACGGCTGTGCTGGTCTAAAGATGAATCATAGAAGGTGAAGTTGCCACTGTTGTTATTTTTGGTGACATACATCGCAACATCGGCATGGCGCATCAGTGTCGAGGTGTCGGTACCGTGCTCAGGAAATAGCGCAACCCCAATACTGGCGCCTACATGAAACGCCTGCTCTTCAAGCAGGAAGGGCTGGTCGATGGCATGAATAATCGCTTTGGCGATGCTGGTTGGCTCTTTGGTACCCTCAACAGAGGGCAGTAGTATTGCAAACTCATCACCACCAAGGCGTGCAACAGTGCTGGACTGATGCAGCACTTCACGCATGCGGTTAGCTACCTGTTGCAGGATGATGTCACCATAGTGATGGCCAAGGGTGTCGTTGATCTCTTTAAAGCGATCAAGGTCGATCATAAAGAGCGCGAGTTTACTCTCACTACGCTGGTTTGCAAGGATCGCCTGGTTAAGACGGTCCAGCAGCAGGACACGGTTTGGCAGGTCAGTGAGTGAGTCATGCAGTGCCTGGTGTTCTAGCTCCTCATTTGCCGCGGCAAGTTCACTGGTGCGTACGATCACACGGCGTTCAAGCTCGTTGTGTAGCTGTAAAAGCTGCTGCTCAGCGTTCTTCCTGGCGGTGATATCGTGAGTGACATAGATGTAATGCGTTTGCTGATTGACAATCATTTTACTAATAGCCACTTCTAGCGGAAAGATTGCGCCACTCTTACGGTACCCCTCAGTCTCCTGAAGATCCTGGGGTGGGGTCGCAAAGCTGCTTTCACTGCTGCTGGAAGAGGGCTCTATCTCAAGCAGAGCGCTCACATCCAGCAGAACATTGATGTGTTCATCAATCAGCTCACCCTTGGTGTAGTCAAAGAGATTGATGGCCGCAGGGTTGAGTGACTCAATCATGCCGTTGGTATTGGTGATGATGATGCCGTCAACAACATTATCCATCACCGAGCGTAGGTGCGCTTCTCGTGCTATGGAATCCTGGCTATGCTGGATGAGCGCCTTTTTCATTGTTTCAAGATTGTCAGTCAGGCTGGCCACTTCCGAGATGGAAGAGGTGACGTTGAGCTGTTTGTCGGTGTTGCCATGTGCAATCGCACGTGCATCGTCGCGTAGTTTCCGAATCGGCCGCGTGAGTTGTTGTCCAAGCAGGCCGGAGAGTATCAATGTGATCAGAATATAGGCGCAGGCGAGTAGAATGCTGGCCAGGTAGGTGTTCTGAATCTGTGTTGCAATCGGGGTCTCATCGAAGCTGATCTGTAGCGTTGCTGGGAGCCCTTCGCGGGTGGTTAGCGGAGTGGCGATATGGAAAATATTATCCTCGTGCTGCTCAAAGAAACGGTCCTCTTTAAAAGGTGGTAACGCCTGGGAGGCGGGCTGGCTCTGAATGACCATGCCATTCTCATAAAGCAGCTGGGCAGAGATAATCTGGTTGCTATTGACCGCTTCATTCAGTAGGTTCTGAATGTTCTGCTGGCTAATGTTATGAGCGATGATGTTGGCCAGCAGTTCTGATTTTGCATGAACCTGCTCGATGAAACGGGTTTTGTAACCATCAGTAACAATGACGTTGATACCGATGAAGAGGATGGGAATTAGAATGGAGTGAATCAGTAGCTCGCCCATCACCATACGCCCGGTGAGGGTGCGAATAAAGTTATTTATTCGATTTAGCCTGATCATGCAAAGCTCTCTATTAGCGTATCTTAATACAGAAAATAACGCATAATCACATATAAAGCTTATTTAGCCAAATGGCAAAGAGGATATTATCGGTTTTCGTTCGCCTTTAGCAAGCAGGAAGCGGGTAAGCTCCACCCTTTGATCAAGCGGGGAGGCGCCAGGGGAAGCTTTGTCTATTTCACTTTCTCAATCAACGCGTAGGCAGAGTGGTTATGGATCGACTCAAAGTTCTCTGATTCCAGCGTATAGGCGGTGATGCGCTCATCGGCATTAAGGCGTGCTGCAACATCACGCACCATGTCTTCAACAAATTTCGGGTTGTCGTAGGCGCGTTCAGTTACAAACTTTTCATCGGGGCGCTTCAGTAGGCCAAAGATTTCGCATGAGGCCTCCTGTTCGACGATATCGATCAGGTCTTCAATCCACACAAAGCCTTCGGTGCGCGCAGTGACGGTCACATGTGATCGCTGATTGTGCGCGCCATAATCTGAAATCTCTTTGGAGCAGGGGCAGAGGCTGGTAACAGGCACAACGACTTTAATTGTCATCACTGTTTTTCCACCGGTAATTTCACCAATCAGAGTGACATCATAGTCGAGCAGGCTCTTGACCTTGCTGATCGGCGCCTCTTTATTGATGAAGTAGGGGAAGCTCATTTCGATATGGCCAGACTCCGCATCCAGCAGCGTTGCCATGTTAACCATGATCTCATCGAACGACTCAACACTGATCTCACGCTCATTTGAATTGAGCAGTTTTACAAAGCGGGACATATGTGTCCCCTTGAAATTGTGTGGCAGATCGACATACATGTTGAATGTGGCGATGGTGTGCTGCTCGCCTTCGCTGCGATCTTTCACTCGCACCGGATGGCGGATATCTTTAATGCCGACTTTGTTGATCGGAATCTGGCGGTTGTCCGGGTTGTTCTGTACATCTGCGATCTGTGTGGTGTTGTTCATTACGCCTCATCCTCAGAATAACGCACACAGGCGCGCTCGGTTTCCCATAATGTGATCGCGCTGACACGCAGCACCTCACTGTTCAGTCTGTCTGACAGTCCCTGATAAAGAAAGGCCGCGATATTTTCTGCTGTTGGGTTGATCTTATCAAACGGTGGCACCTCATTGAGGTAACGGTGATCCAGTTGATCTGCCAGCGCATTGGTCTCTTTTTTGATCGTCTTAAAGTCGATGCCGATGCCAAGTTCATCGAGCTTGCTGCAGACCACCTCTGCTTCTACCTTCCAGTTGTGGCCATGCAGACGGCAGCAGTCGCCGGGGTAGTTGCGCAGCGAATGTGCAGCGGCGAAGTCGGTAATAATCTTGAGCGTGTAACGAGCAGGCATGTTTATAATCTTGACTGAATTAGTGGGGATTGGTGCGAGCGGCTATTGTATTGCAAGACGCCTGTTGATGAAAGTGATTTACGGCGTTGATGATCCCCTCCTGGCCGAGACCGTAGGCTTCCAGTAGCGATTCGTGCTCGCCCTGTTCCCAATATTCATCGGGCAGACCGAGGTTGATCAGTGGTATTGCGATGTTGTGTGCGGCCAGCACCTCATTCACAGCGCTACCCGCGCCCCCCATCACGACATTTTCTTCAATGGTCAGCAGCAGCTCGTGGCTGCTGGCCATCGTCACGATCAACGCCTCATCGATCGGTTTGACGAAACGCATATCGACAACGGTCGCGTTGAGTTCATCCGCTGCCGCAAGTGCGGCCTGCACGCGACTGCCGAAGGCGAGAATAGCGACAGCGCTTCCCTGGCGCAGGATGCGCCCTTTACCCAGCTCAAGCGGTTTCATTCTCTTTTCAACCGCAGTGCCGGGGCCACGACCGCGTGGATAGCGCACCGCAGTGGGGCCGTTATGTCTGGCCGCTGTATAGAGCATCTGACGGCATTCGTTTTCATCACTCGGTGCCATGACCACCATGTTGGGGATGCAGCGCAGATAGCTGAGATCGAAGCTGCCTGCATGGGTCGCGCCATCAGCACCGACCAGCCCCGCACGGTCGATCGCAAAGATCACCGGCAGGTTCTGAATCGCGACATCATGAATGAGTTGATCATAGGCGCGTTGGAGAAAGGTTGAGTAGATGGCGACCACCGGTTTGATGCCGTCACAGGCGAGTCCGGCGGCGAGGGTGACGGCGTGCTGTTCCGCGATGCCGACATCATAAAAACGGTCGGCAAAGAGACGAGAGAACTTCACCATGCCGGAGCCTTCGCACATCGCAGGGGTGATCGCAATGAGGTTCGGTTCCTCTTTCGCCATGTCGCATAACCACTCGCCAAAGACTTCGGTGTAGCTGGGGCCGCTGGCCTGACTCGGGTGCATCCTGCCGCTGCCGGGATCAAACGGGGTAACACCGTGATAGGTGCAGGGGTTATCTTCGGCCGGCTGATAGCCGCGCCCTTTTTTAGTCACCACATGGAGAAACTGCGGCCCCTTGTGCTGCTGCAGGTTTTGCAGGGTGGTGATCAGGGTTGGAATATCATGTCCATCAACCGGGCCGTAGTAGTGAAAACCCAGCTCCTCAAACAGTGTGCCGGGGATCACCATCCCCTTCATATGCTCTTCGGCGCGACGCGCCAGTTCACGCATCGGCGGCACAACGCTAAGCACCTTTTTGCCGCTCTCGCGCACCGAGGTGTAGAGCTTGCCGGAGAGCAGCTTGGCAAGGTAGTTTGACATGCCGCCGACATTGGGCGAGATCGACATCTCGTTATCATTGAGGATCACCAGCAGGTCATTGTCGAGATGTCCCGCGTGGTTGAGTGCCTCAAAGGCCATCCCGGCGGTCATCGCACCATCGCCAATGATGGCAACGGCTTTACGATGGCTGCCGCTCTTCTGCGCGGCAATCGCCATCCCCAGTGCGGCACTGATTGAGGTGCTGGAGTGGCCGACACCAAAGGTGTCATATTCGCTCTCATCTCGTTTGATAAAACCGCTCAGGCCATCTTTTTTGCGCAGCGTATCCATGCGCTCACGTCGTCCGGTGAGGATCTTGTGTGGGTAGGCCTGGTGGCCGACATCCCACACCAGGCGGTCGTCGGGGGTGTTGTAGACATAATGGAGTGCCACGGTCAGCTCAACCGTGCCGAGGCTTGATGAGAGATGCCCGCCCGTTTTTGAGACCGACTGGATCAGAAAGTTGCGCAGCTCGTGCGCCAACGGCTCCAGCTCTGTTTCGGCAAGCTGGCGCAGGTCTGCGGGGGAATCGATTTTATGTAGCAGTGGGTATCGCTTTTCAGTGGTTGTCATCGAGCTTTAATCGGCTGTTTTTTACGCAATCGCGCAATATAGCACAGAAAACGGCGGCTCTGGCGGTCAGGGTGGCTTTTTTAGAGGGGAATGGGGGCGGGTTTCTGGGGAGAATGGAAAAGTGGATTATCAGCTCTCCTGGTCCAGTCACGCTAATCCGGTCGTCCTAACTAGGGCGCTGCACGATATATGCTGAGATCCAGCGTAACGGATCTGCCTCACTTCCCAGTGTGGCGAGATTATCCAGCGCGGCCTCATGGAGCTGTTCCGCCTTCCGCTTTGCACCATCCATCCCCAGCAGGGCGGGGTAGGTGGGTTTGTTGCGTGCGATGTCGGCCCCCTGGTTTTTCCCCAGGAT
>DRLG01000003.1 GCA_011053135.1 Chromatiales bacterium | reverse complement strand
TGTTAGCCGGAAGCGTAATGGTAAATGCAGCGCCGGGTGTAGAACCTGTTAAAAATGAGCGCTATGCAGAGGAGTGCGGTAGTTGCCATTTTGCTTATCAACCAGGTCTGTTACCTGAGCGTTCATGGCGTAAAATAATGGCTGGACTGGAAGATCACTTTGGTGAAAACGCAGAACTGGAAGAGAGCGATCGTCTGAAACTCGAAGCTTACCTTGCGAGTAACGCTGGCGATCACTCTAACTACAAGCGTGCTAAAAAATTGATGCGCTCAATACGCAGCGGTGATACACCACTAAGGATTACAAAGATCCCTTACCTGGTAAAAGAACATCGCGAAGTACCCACGGGTGCAGTGAAGCATGAAAAGATTGGTAGCATGAGTAACTGTGATGCGTGCCACCGTACGGCTGCAAAAGGGCGCTATGGTGAGCGTGGAATTGATATCCCCGGTTATGGTAAATGGGATGATTAGCTGTTGTCGTTTTATGTCGCCTGACAGTTGTTGCGTAGTATTGTGGCTAGTTTCTGCGTGGCGGGTCCCGCTCTTTCAGCCTGACCAAAGACCATAAACAATTGCACTTTTCTGCGTTGGCCTTCACGCAGTGGCAGTGGGAGCAGCTCACCTGACTCAATAAATCTTTTTGCAAGGTGGTGAGGAACCCAGCCAAAACCCAGTCCGCCGACCAGTGCATCGGTCGCTTTTTCGATGCTGGTGACAGTCCAGCGGTGTGATGAGCCAAGCCACCCAACATCGCGCTTTAGTTGTACACCGGAATCACGAATCACGACCTGTATTTCGCGTCGTAGATCTTTATTCGACAATTCACGCTGCAGTTGATGTAGTGGATGCTCTCGATGGGCGACGGCAATAAACTCAATCTCGATCAATTGATCGCCGAGAAATCCCTGCGGCACATGGCCGCAGATCACCAGCTCGGCACTGCCTTCAAGCAGCGCCTCATCGGCACCGGAAAGTACCACTTCGTTAAGTTGCACGCGGGTACCCCGGCTAAGCGGTACAAATTCTTTGAGCGACGCCATCAGGCATGTGCTGGGAAAGGCGGCATCGACCACCACACGAATCTCCGGCTCCCACCCCTGATCGAGATTATGAGCGACCGCCTCCAGTTCAGTGGCATCATCGACCAGCTGGCGTGAGCGGCGTAGCAGCACATCTCCGGCCGGGGTCAGCACCGCCTTGCGCCCTTCAATGCGAAGTAGTGGCACACCTAACTGCTGTTGTAACCTGGCAACGGTATAGCTCAGCGATGACTGGCTGCGATGCATTTTTTCTGCCGCCTGGGCGTAGCCGCCAAAGTCGATGACCGCCTGGAGCGTACGCCACTGTTCAAGAGTCACTCGTGGATGGTTCATCGCTCTATTATCAAATAATTCGATAGTTATTAGCAAATATTTGCGCTTTTTAATCGAATTTATATGGCGATAATTGTTCACATCGAGCGTTGATGCAGATCAGCGTTTCAATTTACCCACAACAAACAGGAGCAAACTCATGGAAAAGGCAGCAACATTAACTGGACGAATTCTGCTAGGGCATATCTTTCTGCTAGCCGGTATCAGCAAGATCGGTGGCTACGAGGCAACGGCAGGCTGGATGGAGGCGATGGGCGTACCGGGTGGATTGCTACCGCTGGTGATCGCGTTGGAGATCGGCGGTGGCCTGGCTTTGATTCTGGGCTTTCAGGCGCGTCTGGCGGCACTGGGGCTGGCCGCTTTTAGTATTGTATCCGCGGTGATATTTCACGCGGACTTCAGCGATCAGATGCAATCGATTCTGTTTATGAAAAACTTTGCGATGGCGGGTGGCCTGCTTTATGTAGCGGCATTTGGTGCGGGCGCATGGAGCGTTGATGCAAAGATTAAGCGGTCACGAAGTGATATATCAGCCAGGGCAACAGCGGTATAGTCTGCAATAAAGAGTGGAGAGTGGGCCATGGGGTTATTGGTAAAGGGTGAGTGGCGTGATGAGTGGTATGACACCTCAAAGAGTGGCGGGGAGTTTATTCGCAATGATGCGCAGTTCCGCAACTGGGTAACGCCTGATGGCAGTGCCGGTCCGAGTGGTCGCGGTGGATTTGTTGCAGAAGCGGGGCGCTACCATCTCTACGTTTCACTCGCCTGCCCATGGGCGCACCGTACCTTGATCTTTCGCAGGTTAAAGCGACTCGAGGAGGTGGTTAGCGTATCGATTGTTGACCCTCATATGGTGCAACATGGGTGGGCCTTTACCGGAAATTTTGAGAGTACCGTTGATGAAGTTAACGGGCATCAATATCTATATCAGCTCTATTGTCAGGTTAGTCGTGATTATAGTGGGCGTGTCACGGTGCCGCTGTTATGGGATAAACAGCAGCGAACGATCGTGAACAATGAGTCATCTGAGATCATCCGCATGTTTAATAGTGCATTCAATGCATATACAGGCGTTAAGGAGGACTACTATCCCGAGGCGTTGCGTGAAGAGATAGATGAGATCAACACATTTATCTATGACGATATTAATAACGGCGTCTACCGCTGTGGTTTTGCAACGACACAGGCGGCTTATGAGAAGGGATTCGATCGCTTGTTTCGCGCACTTGATGAGGTGGAGCGGAGGCTGGGTCAGCAGCGCTATCTGGTGGGATCGAAAATCACAGAAGCTGACTGGCGGCTCTTTACCACGCTGATACGATTTGATGCAGTCTATGTCGGGCACTTTAAATGTAATCGGCAACGCATCGCAGACTACCCAAACCTTAGTCACTATTTAAGGGAGCTTTACCAGCAAAGGGGTATTGCAGAAACAGTGAACATGGTTCACATTAAGCAGCACTACTACTATAGCCACGATACGATTAACCCAACACGTATTGTGCCTAAGGGGCCGCTTCAGGATTTTAATGCCCCTCATGACCGTGATCGTTTTTGATCTCTAAAAAGGAGTTTAACTATGAGTATGTATGAAAAAGGTTTCCCATATATGGTGAAGGTGAAAGCGGGAGAGACTGTCCATCTCTGTCAATGTGGTCATAGTAAAAATCCACCCTATTGTGATGGTGCACACGGTGCCTACCCTAGCGGTGAACCGCTGGCATACACAGCGCAGAAGAGTGAAACACTGCGTATCTGTGGTTGCGGTAAAACAGGCAACATGCCGATGTGTGACGGGAGCCATAATCGCAGTTAACGCTAATGGAATAAGGGGGATAAGATGATCAAGCGGCATAAAGCACTGGAGATGCAGGAAGGTGCTGGAGTAAACGTGCGTCGTTTAATGCCGATAGCTGGCTTTCGTCATTATGATCCATTTGTGTTGTGGGATGATTTTACGATTACACCCGGCAACGGTTTTCCAGACCATCCACACCGAGGGTTTGAGGCGATCACCTATCTCTATAGTGGCTCGATCAAACATACCGACAACCTTGGTAACAGCGCTACCGTAACCGCTGGCGGCGCACAACGCTTTACGGCTGGCAAAGGGATTGTGCATGCTGAAATGCCGAATGAGGCAACACCGACGCGTGGCATTCAGTTCTGGGTCAATCTTGCCGGACGCTTAAAGCAGGTTGAGCCGGAATACCAGCAGGTTAATGATGACGAGTTTCCTGTGGTAGAAAAAGATGGTGTTCGTATTAAGTCGCTGGTGGGTGATGGATCACCACTGAAAATAAAAACAGCGATCCGCTATCTGGATATCACGCTTGATGGTGATAGCCACCACACCGAGCAGGTAACAGGCGGAATGCGAGGCTTTGTTTATGTTGCAGATGGAACTGTGATGGTTAACCAGCAGCCATATCGTTCAGCTGAGAGTCTGTTCTTTGAAGCTGAAAGCGATATTGAACTCTATGCTGAGCAGCCTGCACGTGTGATGGTCGCTTATGGAGAACCGCACGGTGAACCGATTATTCAGTACGGTCCGTATGTCGATTAGCGAGCAATAAAAAGGCGGTTATTAACCGCCTTTTTATTGTCGGTGGTCTACTTCTCAATTAGAAGGCTGCATCAAATCCAAGCAGGAGGTAGTCCTCTTTAGAGAGATGCCCGGTGTAATAAGTGCCTGTCTTCTGAACGGTATCGAGCAGGTCAATATTATACTCAATCACCCCTTTGATATTCAGCATAAAATAGTGTGACGCGGTAAAGGTGAGTGTCTCCATGTCGATCCCTTCATAGATAGTATCGGAGTTATCTAAATCATTTGCGTTGGCATAGTTATAAAGGGCGGAGTAGGTCCAGGTTGGACTATGCACATAGTCGATGCCAACAAATCCACCGAACCATTTATAGTTCTGTCCGACATTAATAAATTCATCCCATTCATTCCATAATACCTGTGAAAACCAGTACGCCTGTGAGCCGATTTTGCCATTAAGGTCGAAACCGAAGACGCGCTTGTCTGTATCACGATTTCCGCTTGAGCTGCCCGCAACACCTGTCGCGTTTTTCTGAAATCCACTATAGGCAAATAGTCCGCCACTGACCGGGCCAAGTTCTGTTCCGAGTCGGCCAAATATCGCCTTGCTATTATCGTTATCAAACAGGTGGTCGGGACGCTTATAACCGGGACTATTAATGGTCAGGTTCGAACTGATGCCATTGCCATTAACGGCACCGATCGCAAGGTCCATTCCGCCAAGGCTATAATCAAACGCTATGCCTCGGTCGTAGGTGATGCCGGCCATGCGGTAGACCATAAAGTCCTGAAAGGTGAGGCGTGTCTCTCGTGGATACATTAAGTCGGATACCTGAAACTGGCCAATCATCATGCCGGCGCCGCTACCAAATAGATCGTCGTGGGAGAACCAGGCATCCTCAATAATGGTCTCACCATTGCCACCTTTCTCTGCAAAGATGCCGTAAAAGTAATAGGTTATATGTTCTGATAATGGCGCGCTGGATAGAATTTTTATTAGATAAGGTGATTGAAAATCAGCGTCGGCCTGCGTGACCTCACCCGTGGTCACATCAATGACCTCACCCTCTCGCGCCTGCGCAAAGGCCTGGGCACGAATGGCGAGCGGTACGTGATCGGGTAGCGCAAGGCGCTCATCACCGCCAGAGATAGTGTTGTCGCGCCAGTTTGGCATGCGATAGTTTGAGTCAATAAAGGACTGACCAAACTCGTTTAGTCTCGGAAAGGCTGCATGGCACATACTGCAGTTAACATTATATTTACGGCTAAATTCGGGGATTGCTTCTGAAGTGGTGGGGTAGGCACTTAGTAGCAGGCTGCCAAGCAGAAGCTGGCAAAAAAGAAACCGTATCGAAAATCCCTTAATTCGCATCGTAAATTCTCCGTGTGTGTGCTGGTATCGTAACAATGAAAGGCTACGCCCCATATCTTATGAGTTCAAGAGGTGATTAAAGTGCTGGCGCGTGTTATTAGTCGATGCTGTTGATATAGTCCCATAGGCCAACTCCCTCAATCCCAAGCATAATTGCAACCACCATGCAGCCAAGTGTAGCCAGCCCCGTTTTAAGATTAAAGCCGGTGGTGAGGATCAATTTTCCGCCCATGAAAGAACCGATCACAGTGAGGATGACGCCGAATTCTGCCATCAGCAGCATGGTCAGTAGTGGTATTAGCGGTTCAGATTCCGCAGAGATAGCCATCACCAAAACGACATGAATGAAGATGCCAATAAAAAGGGCGATAACAGGAAAGGCGGCCTTATTCATAATGCAGTATCCATTAACAGGTTATGTTTGAAGTGTAAGGGTATACGGTGTAGTGGACAAGTTATCGACCGCTATTATTGAACCTTTGCCCACTGTTTTTTAAGGCGCTTTACTGAGACCGGAATCTTTGTTTTGAGCTCCTGCGAAAAGAGTGAGACACGTAGCTCCTCTACCATCCAGCGATAGGTGGTGAGTTCCGGGTCAACGATGCCCTGTTGCTGCTGTTTTTCAAAGCGTGCAAGGTAGTCGTCCCATAACGGTCTGATCTCCAGCATCAGCGCGCGGTCTCGACTGATCCCCCCGCTTAGTTTATCGAGGCGATAGTTGATCGACTTAAAGTAACGTGGGTATTCACGCAGCCATTCGATGGGTGTCTGATTAATAAACCCTGCATAGATTAGGTAGTCAAGCTGCTCTTTAATATCGCCTACGGTGTGAAGCCACGCGGGTGATAGTGAACCCTTGAGCTTCTTGTTGAGTTGATGGTGCTGCTTTAACGTCTCAAGCACCAGAGCGCATATCTCTTCACTGGTCAATAGCAGGCTCTTTTTTCCAGCGGCAATGCATGCATTAAATGCCGCTTCTGTTCGGGGCAGTTCACCACTAAAAAAAGCCTGGTCGATGATGGTGTTGATTAGTTCCTGTTGTAACGCCTTGCACTGGCCAAGCGGTGCGTAATAGAGATTGATCTCTTTTTGATACGGTAGCTGGCGTGACAGGTATCTGAGTTTATCTGGCAATTCAAAAGCGATCATGCGGCGCAGAGCGAT
The DNA here is from genome assembly GCA_011053135.1 of Chromatiales bacterium. Lineage (GTDB taxonomy): Bacteria > Pseudomonadota > Gammaproteobacteria > SZUA-140 > SZUA-140 > SZUA-76. The sequence goes on along the minus strand of DRLG01000003.1, from coordinate 834 downwards.
GCGTGTTTCCTCTTCAGCCTGCCGGATGTTGTCACGCAGCTCTATCGCGACGCTCTCCTGTTTATCGACCAGCGCCGGGTATCCGCACATTAAAGCCCCATTGCGTTTGAACTCAACATCGGTCGCCAGCTCGCCAAAGTTCCATGTGGTGATTCCCTGGCGCTCGCCATCCCATGATGGAATCTCAGCAAAGCTCTGTTGCGCTCGCTCTTTTAGTTGCTGCTGTAGCTGGTGCAGATCGCGCCCCATGGCGATCGTCTTTTCATCATCACCGATGACATTAAAATTAACAAACATGTGTGGAGACAGTTTATCTAACTGCCAATCCTCCAGTGTCACTTTGATACCTGTCATGCGCAGTAGTTGCTGCTGGAGTGCCGGTAGTAGAGGCTCATCGCTGGCGGAAAGGGCTCGCAGACAGGCGTCCGCATAGTTGGGCATCGGTACAAAGTTTTTACGCAGGCTTTTGGGGAGCGACTTCAGAAGCTGGCGGATCTTTTCGTGCAGCAGGCCAGGTACCAGCCATTCGAATCGTGGCGGGCTTAACAGGTTTAATGCTGCTAATGGTACAGTAACTGTAACGCCATCCTGAGGATGGGTGGGGTCAAAGTGGTAGCTTAGTTTAAGCGCCATACCTGCAATGTTAATGGTCTCCGGGAATTGTGCATCGGTGACCGCATCTGCTCCATGCTGCATCAGTTCATCACGGTTTAGATAAAGTAACTTCGGCTCTTTTTTTTCGGCCTTCTTACGCCATGATTCAAAGCGCCGCCCATCATAAATCTCCTGCGGCAGACGTTGATCATAAAACTGGTAGAGCACCTCATCATCAAC
>DRLG01000002.1 GCA_011053135.1 Chromatiales bacterium | reverse complement strand
CTGTTTGTCGAAGTTGAAAAAGCCTATCCGCGAGATACGGTGGTTGAGCTGAAGTTCAAAATTCAAAGCGATGGTCAGGAGACACGCCATCGGATTCGCGCAACGGTTGCACGCACCTGTGAGCAGGGTCTTGGGATGATGTTCTGTGATTTTGATGCGGGCACTTTCCGTTCACTGCAGGAGGTGCTGCGCTATGTGCAGGGGCAGGGGCAGGGTGGGGCAACCCCGCCTCTTCAGGGTAATCCGCTACAGCAGGCTCACTAGTCCTGGGCTAGTCTCAGTTGGTCCTGGTTTGGCGAATCGTTGCGAGGAGTTGCCCCATCCTGACGGGGCATTCCGCTGAGAGCTCGTTACTCCACTGGATTCGGTTTTCCGCATATAACAGAATAACGGTCGAACCCATATTAAAACGCCCCATCTCTTCACCGTGTGCAAGTTCAATCTCTTTTTCTGCTGAATTATCGCTGTAACACCACTTTTTGATCTCCCAGTTAACGCTATCAGGGATATTGCCTGCCCATACCGTCTCCATTCCGGCAACATTGAGCGCACCAACCATGATCAGCGCCATCGGCCCCGCCTCTGTTTCAAACAGGTTGACCAGGCGCTCATTACGCGCAAAAAGACGCGGCACATGCTCGCTGGCAAATTTGCTAACACTAAAAAGACGCCCCGGGATGTAGGTCATCTCCTGTAGTTTCCCTTTCAGCGGCATGTGAATGCGGTGATAATCTCTGGGGGAGAGGTAGATCGTGGCAAAGGAGCCGTTCTGAAATAGCGTTGCTAGCTCTTTTGAACCGCCCAGAAGCTCTTCCAGCGAGTAGTCGTGCCCTTTGGCCTGAAAGATGCGGCCGCTGTCGCTGATTTTGCCGAGCTGACTGATTGCACCATCAACCGGGCAGGCGATCTCACCGGGGGCGCTGGCGATTGGGCGCGCACCATCTTTGAGCGGGCGGGTGAAAAAGCTATTAAAGTCGGGGTAGGCGCTGGGAGTCTCCTCCTGTGCAATGCTCATATCCACTTTAAAGGCGCGGATAAATAGCTTGATCGCGCTATTCTTAAATGGGGCAAAGCGGATGCGCGTGATCCCACGGACACACCATGTCAGCAAGTGGTGGGGAAGGATGTATTGCAGCAGAATGGAGATGTGGTTTAAATAGCGCACGGTTATCTTCTTTTGTTTTTTTAGAGGGCTAATGCTGGGCTTGAAACAGGGCGTAAGGATACGCGATGGCAAAAGTGACAGGCAAGCGTTTTGCAACAATATCTATAGGGGAAGTGGGTTGAAAGATGAGATAAGAGGTGCTGTTGTGCAGATCGCTGAGACGTTAGTGTCGCGGGAGTGGATGCTGGTAACGGCAGAATCCTGTACAGGAGGTGGCGTGGCGCAGGCGCTGACCTCACTGGCGGGTAGCTCTGCATGGTTTGAGCGCGGTTTTGTGACTTACAGTAACCGCTCGAAAGAGGAGATGCTGGGGATTGATGCGGGGTTGATTAAACGCCACGGCGCGGTTTCACTGGCAGTTGTTGAGGCGATGGCGCTTGGTGCGCTGGACAATAGCGCGGGGCAGGTGTCGCTTGCGATCAGCGGTATTGCCGGGCCTGCGGGTGGCAGCGAGACGAAACCGGTCGGCACTGTCTGCTTTTCATGGGTGATAGATAGGGTTAGGTTTAGCTCTGATCTTGTTGTTTTTGATGGAGATCGCGAGTCAGTTCGAGCGCAGGCGGTTGCATATTCACTCTCTGGATTGGAGCTCATGTTGAAAGCTGATCGAGATGCTTTTAAAAACTAGCGTGCATATCATCGTAAAATCTGGCGCTTTGATTTTGCTACTCAATGTGCGCTGTGGCGATAGAAAACAGCGCTAGGATGGGGCTGGTATCTATGTGATAATTTGCGCCAATGTTTGCTGGCGGCTCGGGATCGGTGTCAGGTTTTTCGGAGGTTAGCGCAGCGAAACAGCGAAATTTAAGCGTATTTTTAGTAGAGGGTCTCAAGATGGAAGCAAACAAGCAAAAGGCACTGGACGCGGCGTTAAGCCAGATCGAGCGACAGTTTGGTAAAGGTTCAGTGATGCGGATGGGTGACGAGGGTGTCGCACGCGGTATTGAGGCGATCTCTACCGGCTCGTTGGGGCTCGATGTTGCGCTGGGTATCGGTGGGCTGCCGAAGGGGCGAGTGATTGAGATCTACGGCCCAGAGTCTTCAGGCAAGACAACGCTGGCGCTGCAGGTGGTTGCTGAGGCGCAGAAGGCGGGCGGTACCGCTGCATTTGTCGATGCCGAGCATGCACTGGATCCGATCTATGCCGGCAAGCTTGGTGTGGATGTCGATAATCTGCTGGTCTCGCAGCCCGATACGGGTGAGCAGGCGCTAGAGATTACCGATATGCTGGTGCGCTCAAGCGCGGTCGATGTGGTGGTCGTTGACTCTGTAGCAGCACTGACTCCAAAGGCTGAGATTGAAGGAGACATGGGTGATTCTCATATGGGGCTGCAGGCGCGATTGATGTCCCAGGCGCTGCGTAAACTGACCGGCAACATCAAGCGCTCCAATACGCTGGTGATTTTTATCAACCAGATTCGGATGAAGATCGGCGTAATGTTTGGCAACCCGGAGACCACCACTGGCGGTAATGCGTTGAAATTTTACGCCTCGGTTCGACTTGATATCCGCCGCATCGGCGCGATCAAAAAAGGCGATGAGGTGGTTGGTAACGAGACCCGCGTCAAAGTGGTCAAAAATAAAGTCGCCCCGCCATTCAAGCAGGTTGAGTTCGAAATTCTTTATGGTGAAGGGGTGTCGCGCGAGGGTGAGATTATCTCTCTCGGAGTTAAGGAAGGGCTGGTTGATAAAGCGGGCGCCTGGTACAGCTACAACGGTGATCGGATCGGGCAGGGCAAGGAGAATGTGCGTACCTATTTGAAAGAGCACCCGGAAATTGCAGATGAGATCGAAAGTGCTATTCGGGCCAGGTTATTGCCGACAGCAGAGGCAGAAGGTGATGAGGCTGCTGAGGCGAAGGACTGAATAGTCGAGATAATGCCCAGGGGGCAGCAGACAACACCCCCCTGGGCGCTCGCAAACGGGCGATGGATCTGCTCTCGCGACGTGAACATGCTGTTGCTGAGCTGCGCAGAAAGTTAATCGAAAAAGGTTTTGATGAGCTGTTTGTTGACGAAGCCCTGGCTGGGCTAGTGGCAGATGGCCTGCTCTCGGATGCGCGTTACGCGGAGAGTTATGTGCGCTCCCGGATGAACAGGGGTTTCGGCCCGGTGCGGATTCGTGAAGAGTTGCGTCAGCGCGGCGTGGCGAATGAGCTTATCGGTGACTGCATCGCTTTTCAGGATCAGCGCTGGATAGAGACCGCTCGGGGTGCAAGGCAGAAGCGTTTTGGCAGTGAACTCCCCACAGAGATGAAAGCGCGCGCAAAGCAGTTGAAGTTCCTGCAGTATCGCGGTTTTACCTCGGATCAGATAAAACATATATTTAAAGACGTAGATTAGGCTTATACTCTCGCCTCAAAATGTGCTACAAATCGATAATACAATACAAAAAACAACGGAATAACAATAATTTCAACTTGGGAATGGATCGAGCCGACAGATAAGCGACCTCGCTCGTGAGCCATATTTTAATGTGTAAAGAATCCTGATGACTTCAACAGCAGCTTTAAGAGAAAAGTTTCTCGACTATTTTGCCCGACAGGGTCATGAAATTGTGGCGAGCAGCCCGCTAGTGCCGGGTAATGACCCGACATTGCTCTTTACCAACGCCGGTATGGTGCAGTTTAAAGAGACCTTTCTGGGGCAGGAGAAGCGCCCCTATCTGCGTGCAGCCAGCTCGCAGCGCTGCGTACGTGCCGGAGGTAAACACAACGACCTTGAAAACGTCGGATATACGGCGCGGCACCACACCTTTTTTGAGATGCTGGGTAACTTCAGTTTTGGCGACTATTTTAAGCATGATGCGATCCGCTTTGCGTGGGAATTTCTGACGAAGGAGCTCGGACTCCCCAAAGCGCGCCTCTGGGTCACTGTCTATGATGAAGATGACGAAGCGGCATCAATATGGCTGGATGAGATCGGAGTGGCCCCTGAGCAGTTAATTCGCATTGGTGACAAGGCGAATGGCAGGCGTTACGAGAGTGACAACTTCTGGTCGATGGGCGACACCGGCCCTTGTGGCCCCTGCACTGAGATCTTTTATGACCACGGTGCCGAGGTGGCCGGTGGCCCGCCGGGCAGCCCGGATGAAGATGGTGACCGTTACATCGAAATCTGGAATCTGGTTTTTATGCAGTATAATCGCGCCGCCGATGGCACGATGACAAAGCTGCCAAAACCGTCGGTCGATACCGGCATGGGGCTGGAGCGCCTGGCCGCCGTGATGCAAGGGGTGCACAGTAACTACGAGATCGACCTGTTCGCCAATCTAATCAGGGCGACAGCGGAGGTCACGAAGCGTAGCGATCTCAACAATAATTCATTGCGCGTTATTGCCGATCATATCCGTTCCTGCGCTTTTTTGATTGTCGATGGGGTGATGCCGTCGAATGAGGGGCGCGGTTATGTGCTGCGTCGTGTGATTCGTCGCGCCATCCGCCACGCCTATAAACTGGGTGTGAGTGAGACTTTTTATTACAAACTGGTTGCGCCATTAGTGGATGAGATGGGCGAGGCCTACCCTGAGCTCGTGAAGGCGCAGGGACAGATTGAGAAGGTGCTGAAGCTGGAAGAGGAGCGTTTTGCAGAGACGCTTGATCAGGGGATGAAGATACTGGAAAGCGCTATCGCAGATCTAAAAGGGAGAGAGATCCCCGGTGAGACGGTCTTTAAGCTCTACGACACCTACGGTTTCCCTGCCGATTTAACGGCCGATATCGCCCGTGAACGTCAGCTGACTATTGATACTGCCGGCTTCGAACAGGCGATGGAGGCGCAGCGAGAACGCGCCCGTTCTGCCAGCCAGTTTGGCGTCGATTATGCGGCATCGGTTGAGGTTGATGTTGCATCTGAGTTTACCGGCTATGACCATGTTGATGGCCAGGCTAAAGTGGTTGCGTTGATTCGTGGTGAGTCACCGGTCAACGCGCTGGCTGCTGGTGAAGATGGCGTGGTTATCCTTGATAAAACACCGTTCTATGCAGAGTCTGGCGGACAAGCGGGTGATCGCGGTCGCCTGACGGCAAACGGGGTTGAGTTTACCGTTTCTGATACACGTCTGTTGAGCGGCAAAAATGGTCACATCGGCAAGGTGCTTAGGGGTGAAATTCGCCTCGGCATGACGCTGGCTGCGGATGTCGATCAGGCGCGCCGTCAGGCGATTATACTCAACCACTCTGCGACCCATCTGCTGCATGCGGCGCTACGTCAGGTGCTGGGTGAGCATGTGACGCAGAAGGGTTCGTTAGTTGAAGCGGACCGCCTGCGATTTGATTTCTCTCATTTTGAACCGGTGACAAAAGCGCAGCTGCAGGAGATCGAACGTATCGTCAACGCAGAAGTGCGCGCCAACCATGCAGTGCAGACCCGTTTAATGAGTTATGACGACGCGGTTGAAGCAGGCGCGATGGCGCTGTTTGGTGAAAAGTATAGCGATGAGGTGCGAGTGTTGAGCATCGGTGACTTTTCAACCGAGCTGTGTGGCGGAATCCATGCCGAGCGCGCTGGTGACATCGGGCTGTTTAAAATTATATTTGAGACCGGCACCGCAGCGGGAGTTCGCCGCATTGAGGCGGTGACAGGCGAGCATGCGCTGGCGTGGCTGGAGAAACTGGAGTCTAACTTTGCATCAGTCTCTGAGCTGGTAAAAGGTGGGCGAGACGATACGCTCGATAAGGTTCAGCAGCTGGTTGATCGTAGCCGTAAGCTGGAAAAAGAGCTCGAACAGCTAAAAGGGAAGCTCGCCAGTAGTCAGGGTTCGGAGCTGGCAGAGCAGGCGATCGAGGTGAATGGCATTAAGGTACTGGCCGCAAAGCTTGAAGGGGCAGATGCCAGGACGTTACGCGACACCGTTGATCAGCTAAAAAATAAACTGGGTTCAGCCGTTATCGTGCTGGGTGCGGTTGCGGGTGAAAAAGTCTCACTGACTG
>DRLG01000001.1 GCA_011053135.1 Chromatiales bacterium | reverse complement strand
TCACTCACATCCCATGAGCGGGCAATCAGCCCCACCCACTCCAGTGTATCCGGGTCACGTATTAGCAGCGACTCCATCACATAGCTCTGTACATTGGAAGCGTAGACATCTGACGAGACCAGCGGGGTCATCGTTTTCAGGTTCAGACCGAAGGCCTGTACGTGCCAGTCCCCTTCGTGGTAGTCGGGCTGATCTACGGCTATTTTAGCGCGACGAAAAGCGGCGGGGATATCATCGCCAATAGCTTCCGGGCTGCCGGCACTGCCGCTGCCAGCGATAGCAGCATTAAGATGACCGCTCTGAATTCGCTTATCAACATTGCGCACTAATGAGCGCAGTTCACGCATGCTATCTGCCTGCTCCTGCATCACACGCTCCATCTGCGCCATCTTGCTCCATTGGCGATCAATCATATACATTGTCAGCAGGATCATCACTGCCAGCAGTGAAAGAAAGATGAAGTTTGAAAAGTCTTTAACCGTAAAGCGCCGTTCCATTAATGCATCCGCCTTTTACAAAAAAATGCCATCACATGACCACACTCCACAGCGCTCGCTTGCCAATATAGATACGGGAGTGGTTCACCCCCAAGAATAACGAGCTTCTCTGCTTAGAACAAGCAAGCTGTGCTGTCATTTTATAACAGAATCAATTGCCGATATTTCAGGAAACGGCTGATTAGCTGCCCTGTATCTCATTGCGAGCAAAACGTAACGGATAAGCCACTATTAGCCTGACTTTATACCGATACCCCTTCCCGTGACACTCTTTTTTCGGTACCTTATTGGCTTATAATGGACAGTCTGAAATAGCAAAGGTGTGATATGGGATTTTTAGAAGGTAAAAGGGCGCTGATCGTCGGCGTCGCCAGCAACCGTTCAATTGCCTGGGGTGTTGCAAAGGCGATGAGAGAACAGGGTGCCGAACTGGCATTCACCTATCAAAATGAGAAATTAAAAGGTCGCGTTGAAAAGTTCGCGGCTGAACTCGACTCTGAAATCGTCGTACCGTGCGATGTTTCAAGCGATAAAGAGATCGAAGCGGTCTTTGAACATCTTGATAATTTCTGGGACTATCTCGACATCATCGTCCACTCCGTTGCCTTTGCACCTCGGGAAGAGTTAGAGGGGCCATACCTGGACTGCGTTACTCGTGAGGGTTTCCGCACAGCGCATGAAATCAGCTCTTACAGCTTTGCTGCGCTCGCCAAGGCGGGCTGCAAAATGATGGAGGGGCGTGATGGTGCGCTGCTAACCATGAGTTATCTCGGGGCTGTGCGCACCATCCCTAACTACAACGTGATGGGGCTGGCCAAGGCAAGCCTTGAAGCCAATGTGCGCTATATGGCGGATGACCTCGGCCCTGATGGCATCCGCGTTAACGCGATCTCTGCCGGACCGATCAAAACACTCGCAGCAGCAGGCATCAGTAACTTCCGCAAGTTCCTCGATTACGGTGAAAAGAACTCGCCGATGCGTCGTAACGTTACGATCGATGAAGTGGGTAACGTAGCGGCATTTATGTGCTCTGATCTGGCATCGGGCGTTACCGGCGAAATCACTTATGTCGATGCAGGCTACAACATTCTGGGGATGGGACAGATCTAAATAACCCTTCCAGTACTCCCTGCAAAAAGGGCGACGGGATAACCATTCCCCGTCGCCCTTTTTTAATCCACTAAAACCAGGAACCTCTGATCGATTGTCATGACATTGCGTTAAACGACGAAATGGCAGACAGCAGGTTACTTACAGGTTATCAGGGTACTCTACAATTTTTGCCTGCTGCTTCAGACTATCAACCAGGTAAGCCCCTTCACTCTGCGAGCGGGAACGTTCCAATCGATCCTTTAATGCCGTGCGCACCGTCTCATCAATATTGCTCAGATCACCATCCTTAACCTGATAAAGGGCAATAATGGCATAGTCACCATTGGCTAGCTTAAGGCCTCGCCACTTTGCCTCACCCTCAGTTGGCTTTGCCATACGAAATGCCGCATTCAGTATCTCGTGGTTAACACTATTATCATTTCGCTTGATCAACGCCGTCTCATTCCATTCAGCGGTCTGCTCTGCCGCCATAGCAGTCACATCACTCCCCGCTTCAAGCTGCTTTAACAGCGACTCACCCTGAGAAACAGCTGCGTTCCTGGCCTTCTGTTCACGCAAGAGCGCAACCACATCATCACGCACCTCTTCAAGAGGGCGATAAGATTCTGGTCTGTGCTCATTGATACGAATCACCACCATATGGTTTTCACCAATCTCTAGCGGTTCACTGTTATTTCCAGCCATGACCTCACTGCTAAAAGCCGCTTTTCTAACCCTGGGATTAGAGGCGATTCCCGGGCCGCTATTACGGTCAAAAAAATCGACTGTTTTAATCGTTAACCCCATCTCATCTGCTGCAATTGAGAGTGAATCCGGGTTCTCATAGGTCAGATTACTTAACACTTCCAGCCGATCAAAAAGAATATCTTCTGCCTGCTGCTCTCGGTATGAGCGTTCCAGCTCTGCGCGCACCTCTTCAAATGATTTGGTGCTACCCTCACGAACATCTTCCAGCTTAATAATATGAAAACCAAAAGGCGTTTTCACAGGCTCACTCACTTCACCAATCTTCATCGAAAATACAGTCTCATCAAATGCAGCAACCATGTCACCACGACCAAAATAGCCGAGATCACCACCGTCAATAGCAGAACCGGCATCGTCAGAGTTCTCTTTTGCTAATGCTTCAAAAGATTCACCCGCTTTTATCCGTGCAAGTAAATCAGCCGCTTTACTACGAGCCGCCTCGATATCTGCGTCACTCGCATCTTCCGCTAAATCGATCAGGATATGGCGCGCACGCCGCTCTTCAGGCAGCCCAAAGCTATCGATACGGTCTTCATAGCGTTCCCTTAAGAGGGACTCATCAACCTCAATGTCATCCAGTAAGCCGTCGGCTGATAGCTCAACATACTCAAGGCTTACCTGTTCAGGCAATGAGAAGCGATCAATGTTTTTTTCATAGTGACGCTGAATCTCATCATCGCTAAACGCCTCGCTCTCATCGGCTTTAAAAGATTCAGCGTTCAACACCATGTATCCGATTTTACGTGTTTGCTCCTGAATTCGAAGCAACGCATCCAGTTCATAATCGGTGACGATCGCTAAATCCATCACACCTGCAACAAACTGGTTGGCCATCATCTCTCGACGTACATTCGCCTCAAAATCAGCTGGCGAGAGGTTGTTTGCTCGCAGCAGAGCGTTATAGAGCGCTGCATCAAAGACTCCATCCGTCTGAAACTCTTCACGAGAAGCTATTGACTGTAGCAATAGCTGATCACCAACATCAAAACCATTAGCACTTGCTGCCTGCGACATGACCTCTGTATTGATAATTCGGTCCAGCGCACTGCGCTTAATTGACTCTTCATTCATAAAGGGAGAATCGAGATCGTTGCCGACTATTGACTGACGAAAAGCACGCTCATTCTGGTAGATGCGGCGATACTCAAATTCAGGAATCGATACATCATTGACCTTGGCCACATAAACATTTGAGTCAGTCTCGAAATATTCATTAATGCCAAACAGCGCAAATGGGATGATAATCAGTATTACGATGACCCACGCAATAAAGCCTTGCGCACGTTCACGAATAAGTCCAAGCATGATCTTCTCTCAGGGTTGTTATCAACAAGTCCAAACAATCAGCACATCAACGTGATGCACACCGGTTATAAAACGATTGAAAATTATATCAGAACCAGAAACTAAAAAGGGTGTGCCTTTTGGGCACACCCTTTTCAGGTTTAACGTTGGCGGAGTGGACGGGACTCGAACCCGCGACCCCCGGCGTGACAGGCCGGTATTCTAACCAACTGAACTACCACTCCTTTTAAATGGTGGGTGCTGAGGGGATCGAACCCCCGACATCCGCCTTGTAAGGGCGACGCTCTCCCAGCTGAGCTAAGCACCCGAGAAGCGGGCTATTTTATGGCATCTTTAAGCGTCTTACCAGCTTTAAATACAGGTAATTTCGCAGCTTTGATATCGATCTCTTCTCCAGTCTGCGGATTACGCCCTTTTCTTGCCGCACGCTCACGAACAGAAAAGGTACCGAAGCCGACTAGTGTGACACTATCATCTTTCTTAAGCGCATTGCTCACTGCCGCGGTCATACCATCAATCGCACGGCCCGCTGCTGCCTTTGAAATATCTGCTGATTCGGCGACAGCGTCGATCAATTCTGCTTTGTTCACTATTCATGCTCCCAATTAATTATCTGCGAAGAGGTGTTTCGAAAAACGATTTAAATATTCTGCAGAGATGTAGTGCTTAACAACGTTGCCTTTTATACAATTGCATTAAGGCTCTGTCAAGCCGATAACAAAAACACTATAAAAGAAGGCTAAAAAAAACCTGCCCGCTGGAAGCGCGAGCAGGATACATCATGCAACACCCAGAAGACAAGCACTTTTAATGCTGGTTAATGAGGACGGATATAGCTCCCTTTCTTCGCTTTAGCATCTTTTTTATTTGCGCTAATTTCACCTTCACCATCTTTATTTACAATGGGCTCAGGCATATGCTGTAACGCTGTCTGCAACACCTCATCAATCCATTTTACTGGTTTAATCTCAAGATCCTTTTTAATGTTGGCCGGAATCTCAACGAGATCACGCCTGTTATCATCAGGGATCAAGACGGTTTTAATTCCACCTCGATGAGCCGCCAGCAACTTCTCTTTAAGGCCGCCAATGGGAAGCACCTCGCCACGCAGTGTAATCTCGCCGGTCATCGCGACATCTGAGCGAACAGGAATACCCGTTAATGCAGAGACCAATGCAGTACACATGCCGATACCTGCACTTGGGCCATCTTTGGGGATGCCCCCTTCCGGCACATGCACATGAATGTCATTGGTCTGGTAGAACTCACTATCGATACCCAGCAGGTTCGCACGGCTACGCACAACTGTCATCGCCGCCTGTACAGACTCCTGCATCACATCACCAATCTGCCCTGTAATTGTCAGCTTGCCTTTTCCAGGCATTACGGTGCCTTCAATGGTCAGCAATTCACCTCCTACTTCGGTCCATGCCAGCCCGGTTACCTGACCGACCTGGTCATGCTCTTCAGCCAGACCGAAACGGAAACGCCGGACACCCAGGTATTTTGATAGATTACGAGAACCCACCACGACCTTCTTTTTGCTATCACTTAACAGGATGCTTTTAACGACCTTACGACACACTTTTGAGATCTCACGCTCTAAACCACGTACACCCGCTTCACGTGTGTAGTAACGAATAATGTCTCGAATCGCCCCTTCTGAAATGCTAATTTCATTTTTCTTTAAGCCGTTATCCTTGATCTGTTTTTCCAGTAGATAACGCTGTGCAATATTGATTTTTTCATCTTCGGTATAACCAGAAAGACGAATCACCTCCATCCGATCAAGCAACGGACCGGGGATATTCATGCTATTGGCGGTGCAGACAAACATCACGTCTGAAAGGTCATAATCGACTTCCAGGTAGTGATCATTGAAGGTGCTGTTCTGCTCAGGATCAAGCACCTCTAACAGTGCCGATGCCGGATCGCCACGAAAATCATTGGCCATCTTATCGATCTCATCAAGCAAGAATAGTGGGTTACGCGTCTCTACCTTGGCAAGGTTCTGTACAATCTTGCCCGGCATTGAGCCAATATAGGTGCGGCGGTGGCCCCGTATTTCAGCTTCATCACGCACGCCACCTAGTGCCATGCGAACAAATTTGCGATTCGTTGCGCGCGCGATCGAACGCCCCAGCGAGGTTTTACCCACGCCTGGAGGCCCTACTAAACAGAGGATAGGCCCCTTTAGCTTATCGACACGCTGCTGCACCGCCAGGTATTCGAGAATACGCTCTTTAACCTTTTCCAGACCAAAGTGATCTGCCTCTAGCACATCTTCCGCCTTCGCCAGCTGACGACAGATCTTGCTACGCTTTTTCCACGGCACACTGGTTATCCAGTCGATGTAATTACGCACTACGGCGGCCTCGGCTGACATAGGTGACATCATCTTTAATTTGTTCAGTTCGGCGTCGGCCTTTTTCCTTGCCTCTTTCGACATGCCCGATTTTTCAATCTTCTGCGTTAACTCATCGAGCTCGTTAGGTACATCATCCATATCACCCAGCTCTTTCTGAATCGCCTTCATCTGCTCATTCAGGTAGTACTCACGCTGGCTCTTTTCCATCTGGCGCTTGACCCGCCCACGAATCCGTTTCTCAACCTGAAGAAGGTCAATTTCAGATTCCATCAGACTCATCAGCCGCTCCAGACGCAGACGCGCTTCGACCAGCTCTAGCAGCTCCTGGCGCTCTTCCACTTTCAGCGTCATATGTGCTGCGATGGTATCAGCAAGACGCCCGGCGTCTTCTATCGACGCAAGCGATGAGAGCACCTCTGGCGGCACTTTATTGTTCAGTTTTACATATTGATCAAACTGACCTAATACCGAGCGACTCAGCACCTCTGCCTCACGCTCTGGCATTTCAGCTGCTCGTAACATCGAGATCTGCGCCACAAAATATTCCTGTGTACCCATAAAATGGATCGTGCGCGCGCGTTCAACCCCTTCAACCAGCACTTTGACCGTGCCATCAGGAAGTTTCAACATCTGCAGGATTGTCGCAACTGTTCCGATATCGTAAATATCTTCTTCCTGCGGATCATCGATTGATGCATTACGCTGTGATACCAGCATGACCTGCTTGTCACGTTCCATTGCCGCTTCCAGTGCCTTGATCGATTTATCTCGACCTACAAACAGTGGAATCACCATATGAGGATAAACAACCACATCTCTTAGTGGCAAAACAGGGAGAATTGTCTGCTCTTCATTCACTTCGGTTAGCTCTTCATTCTGCGCCATGATAAGTCCTCATTCTTCTGCGGGGTATAAGTGAGGCTACACTCTCTCTTAATTAAATTCATCGACAAGTGCGCGCCGTCCTTTACCTCTAATATACAGAATATTATTTAAGGATAGCTAACGCGCTTTTCAAGGGAAAATTGTTACAGGTTATGAACAATTACACATTTGAGCCGCCTACTGAAAGGCGGCACGGGTAGAGATTAATCGTTTGTTGCGGATACCTGGTTATTTTCGCTGCTGGCATAGATCATCAACGGTTCAGAGTCGGCATTGATCACCCCTTCGTCCACCACCACTTTGGCAACATTCTCCATTGAGGGCAGGTCATACATCGTATCCAGTAGTACCTGTTCGATGATTGAGCGCAGACCACGTGCGCCAGTCTTACGCTCCATCGCTTTGCACGCCACTGCACTTAGAGCATCATCACGAATCTCTAGCTCGCAGCCTTCCATCTCAAACAATTTACCAAACTGTTTGGTGATGGCATTTTTAGGTTCAGTCAGAATTTTTACCAGCGACGCTTCGTCGAGCTCTTCAAGCGTCGCGATCACAGGCAGACGCCCAACAAACTCTGGAATTAAACCATATTTGACCAGATCTTCAGGCTCTACCGAGTAGAGGATCTCGCCCACTGGACGCTTGTCATCTTTGCTCTTCACCTCAGCAGAAAAACCGATGCCGCCCTTCTCTGAACGATCACGAATCACCTTATCTAGCCCGGCAAATGCACCGCCACAGATAAACAGAATATTTGAGGTGTCGACCTGCAAAAACTCCTGCTGAGGGTGTTTGCGCCCGCCTTGAGGCGGCACCGATGCTACCGTGCCTTCGATTAGTTTCAACAGCGCCTGCTGTACACCTTCACCTGACACATCACGCGTAATCGACGGGTTATCAGATTTACGTGAAATCTTGTCGATCTCATCGATGTAGACAATACCACGCTGCGCTTTATCAACATCATAATCACACTTTTGCAGCAACTTCTGAATGATGTTTTCAACATCTTCACCTACGTAACCCGCCTCAGTCAGCGTGGTCGCATCGGCAATCGTAAAAGGGACGTTGAGCAGGCGAGCCAGGGTTTCAGCCAGTAGCGTTTTACCGCAACCTGTTGGCCCAATAAGCAGAATGTTACTTTTAGCGAGCTCAACCTCATCTTTTTTCTCACCCACTTCCTGACGCTTGTAGTGGTTATAGACCGCAACGGCCAGCACTTTTTTGGCGCGCTTCTGGCCAATCACATATTCATCAAGAATTGCGCTGATTTCATGGGGGGTTGGCAGTTTTGTACCCTGCATTGATGCAGACTTTTCCTGCACTTCTTCACGAATAATATCGTTACAGAGTTCAACACATTCGTCGCAGACAAAGACTGAAGGACCTGCAATCAGTTTGCGTACCTCATGCTGGCTCTTGCCGCAAAAAGAGCAATACAACAGCTTTTCGCCCTCTTCTTTTTTATCGTTGTCTTTATCATCGCTCATGACTAACTCCGCTACTTCATGATTAAAGGGAACACGCGCCCTTTGATCGCTCTTCCATCAAACCTGCTCTACGCGATAAAACAGTTCGCAACCGTTACGCCGCGCTGCGATTATCGAGGATTGTATCGATCAGGCCATACTCAACCGCCTCACTGCCTGACATAAAATTATCACGATCTGTATCCGCCTGAACACGTTCCAGATCCTGCCCGGTGTGGTGCGCCATCACCCGATTCAGCTCCTCACGAATACGTAGAATTTCACGCGCATGGATATCAAAGTCAGCCGCCTGCCCCTGAAAACCGCCCAGTGGCTGATGAATCATCATCCGCGAATGGGGTAGACAGTAACGTTTGCCTGCTGCGCCACCAGTCAAAAGCAGCGCGCCCATGCTGGCCGCCTGACCGATACACATGGTGCTAACATCCGGTTTGATAAATTGCATCGTGTCGTATATAGACATGCCCGCCGTCACTGAACCGCCGGGTGAGTTGATGTAAAGGTGAATATCTTTATCAGGGTTTTCAGACTCTAAAAACAGCAGCTGAGCGACGACCAGGTTAGCCATATGATCCTCTACCTGTCCTACCAGAAAAATGACTCGCTCTTTAAGCAGTCTTGAGTATATATCGTAGGCCCGCTCTCCGCGAGATGACTGCTCTACTACCATCGGAACCAGACTCATACTGGTGTCTCCTGTTATCGCCTGATTTATTATGCTATCGGTCATCACCACCTATCCTTTAGTGCATCCTGTAACTCAGCAACTGTTTGTCTTATCTCGGAATATCCACCGAGCCGTCAACTCCGTGCCAGCCATTTTTGTCGCCTGTTCTCATCTGTTTCAGACCGTCAATGAGACCAATCTGACCTCAAAGTACGGCGTATCTCTTCGGCTCGAACAGCACATTCATGAGCCAGCTTTGCTCTTTAATTGTTGCGACAGTCTGGACGAGCCACTGAGCCGCCCCCTCTAAACTGCTTTAACGTGGCTATTTCAACGACTTAACAGTACAACTCACTATACCTTTAAAATCAGTCGAAGCACCACCCTCTCTCAGGCACGCTGCCGATAATCAGAGAAGCCGTTACTGCTTATTTGAACGCTCCATTAACGCTTCAAAGGTGGTAGGCGATTTCTCGACCTGGATTTTATCCAGCACCCAGTCGACGACCAGCTCTTCCAGTACAACAGATTCGATCTGCCCCAGACGCTCCCGATCTTCGTAATACCACTTTACTACTTCATCTGGGGTGTCATAAGTTGATGCCACTGAGTCAACTGTTTCACGGATTTTCTCTGGAGAAGCCTTGATCCCATTCGCTTTAACAATTTCTGAAATCAGAAGGCTCAGTGTCACACGACGGCGCGCCTGATCTTCATACATTTTCCCATCCAGCTCTAACGCTTCCACCGCCACACCCTGATTTTTCAGATTGTTTTTCATCTGGTTCATCAATGCGTTGATCTCATCATCAACAAGGCTCTTTGGCAGGTCAAGCGGGTTTTTCTCAAACAGCATATCCATGACCGCCTGCTTGGTTTTCCCTTTGAGCGCCTGATCCAGCTCATACTGCATACTTTTTCTCAGCTCGCCACGCAGCTCATCAAGACTATCGATCGCAAAATTTTTGGCGAAATCCTCATCGACTTCAGGTAGCTTTGCTTCAGAAACCGACTGAACGGTCACTGTGAACTGCGCCTCTTTTCCTGCCAGCTCGGCAGCTTGATAAGGCTCTGGAAAGGTGACATTAACGGTTCGCTCATCACCCTTCGATGCTCCGATTAACTGATCCTCAAAACCAGGGATAAAAGTGCTTGAGCCTAATACCAGCGTCACATTCCGCCCCTCACCCCCTTCAAACTTCTCGCCATCAACTGTCCCTATGAAGTCGACAACCAGCTGATCCTCTTTTTCAGCAGGACGAGCCACCTCTTCCCACTCTACACGCTGGCGGCGCATCTTCTCAATCATCCCATCGATATCTGCTTCTGTGATCTCGGCCGAAGGGACTTCAATGGTAACCCCATCAAACGAGGCGAGTTCAACCTCAGGAAAGACTTCAAAGGTCGCGGTATATTCAAGGCTCTCGCTCTCAGCAGATGGAGCTGGCTCGAAGATGGGCAGACCCGCTGGCTGCAGTTTCTCTGCCGACAGCGCCTCGTAAAAGCTTGAGCGCGTCACCTCATCTACCACCTCCTGGCGCACCTTTGGGCCGTACTTGCTGGCCACAACCTTTGCGGGCACTTTGCCAGGGCGAAAACCAGGTAAATTCGCTGTGCGCGACAGTGACTGAAGACGCTTCTGCACCTCCTGATCAACGCGTTCAGCAGGAACTGCTACCGTCATTTTGCGTTCCAGCGTACCGGTGGCCTCTACAGAAACTTGCATGTCATCTTCCCTCAATTAACTAAATAATAAATCAATCTAAAATAAACAGGTTATTGAAAAGGCCCCGGATGAATACGAGACAAGGCGCACTACCTTTTACATTTATACAAAAAAATCCGACCCAAAAACCCAGTTGACGCTAAGAAACGAAGTTTACACGTAGTAAAAGCGCATTTCGAGCCGAATTTTCCTGCGCTGTAGTTATGAATAAACGTCCTCGAACCCAGCGTGATTTTTTCAACCATCGCTCTGGCTGACTCGGCAGGCAGCACATGCCGCATCTCTAACTCAGATAAAGCGTGGCTCTACGCAGTAACTATCGACAGATGGAGGAGCTATAAAATGGTGCGAAAGGAGAGACTCGAACTCTCACGGGTTGCCCCACTGGTACCTAAAACCAGCGCGTA